>CBFCZX010000075.1:0-7352 GCA_965602765.1 uncultured Atribacterota bacterium
AGACCGGAAAATTGGGTATTAAAACAGAAATTAAAAATATGAATTCATTCAAGTCGGTAAAAAAGGCTTTAGAGTATGAAGTAATGCGCCAAAAGAAAATAATAGAAAATGGTGAAAAGGTAGTCCAGGAAACCCGGCGTTGGGATGAAGCAAAGAATATCACCATTTCTATGAGAAGCAAAGAAGAAGCACATGACTATCGCTATTTTCCAGAACCGGATCTTCCACCTTTAAAGATTGATGCAAAAGTAATTGAAGAAATAAGAAATCATCTTCCGGAACTCCCTGTGACTAGAAAAAAACGTTTTATGGATAATTATCGACTGCCCGAATATGATGCAGATATATTAACTTCCAGCAAAGCCTTAGGTGATTTTTTTGAACGAGCAGTATCAGACTATAAAAATATCAAAATATTGAGCAATTGGATTATGGGTGAATTAATGCGCTTTCTGAATGAAGAGAAAATAGAATTGGAAAAATCGCCGATTTCCCCGGATAACCTGGTTGAAATGTTAAAACTCATTGATAAGGGAACCATCAGTGGCAAGATGGCGAAAGACATTTTCAAGAAAATGTTCAAAACCGGAAAAAAAGCTTCGCAAATCATAAAAGAAGAAGGAATGACGCAGATTACGGATGAAAGTGAATTGGTTGAGATTATTGACAAAGTCATTAAAGAGAATCCAAAATCGATCGATGATTTTCGTGAAGGTAAGGAAAAAGCTTTAAACTTCCTGATCGGACAAGTCATGCGATATACCCGGGGAAGAGCAAAACCGGATTTTGTATTTGAAGCTTTAAAGAAAAGGATGAGTTAAAAATATCAGTATAAATATTAATAAAATCATTATATATGAGATTCAACTTTAATACATTTAAAACACCATAGATTTTATTCTGTGGTGTTTTTCTGAATAAATCAACAAAATTTTTCATTCCAGAATAACGTTCGGAGAATGATATGACAACAAAAATATTAACGCCTTATAAAAAGCTACCTGGTAGTATTTATATATTGTTTTTTGCTAGAATGGTCAATTCTATGGGAGCATTTGTTTATCCTTTTTTAACGATTTATTTTACAAAAACATTATCTCTTGATGAAAGCACAGCAGGATTTTTTGTTATGCTTGCTGTGACTGCCAATGCTCCCGGCATGCTTTTGGGAGGAAAATTATCAGATTCTTTTGGAAGAAAGAAAGTTTTGATATTTTTTCAAAGTTCAGCGGCATTGTGTTTGATTCCATGTGCTTTTCTAGAAGCTTCCATGCTAATTCCACGATTATTGATTTTATCTGCCTTTTTCCAGGGAGCAGCTCTACCTGCCAGTATGGCAATGACGACAGATTTAAGCAATCCCAAAAATAGGAAAGCTGCATTTTCTCTATTATATTTAGGAAATAATATCGGATTTGCGGTTGGTCCATTAATTGCCGGTTTTTTATATAATAATTATTTAGAGTGGATATTTTTAGGGGATGCGGCAACTACCTTTTTATCCATTTCACTCGTTCTATTCTATGTAAAAGAAACTCTTCCTTCAAATAGAAAAATGGCAGATAGTTTGGAATCAGAAAACAAATACGAAAGAGCTGAGAAAGGAAATCTCTGGCAGGTTATTTCTAAAAGACCGAAATTAATTATCTTTACTTTAATCTCTCTGATTTATACATTT
Organism: uncultured Atribacterota bacterium; assembly: GCA_965602765.1. Classification (GTDB taxonomy): domain Bacteria; phylum Atribacterota; class Phoenicimicrobiia; order Phoenicimicrobiales; family Phoenicimicrobiaceae; genus JAYEGH01. The sequence goes on from CBFCZX010000075.1 coordinate 1,679, forward strand.
GTTTATGCCCAATATACATTTAGTCTTCCTATTCAAATTGTTGAATTATTCGGTAATAATGGACCGAAATTCTTTGGATATACCATGACAACCAATGCACTTACCGTAACGCTTCTAACTATGATTATAATCAGCCTGACGCATAAGATAAAACCGATATTGAATATAGTTTTTGCCGGAATATTGTATGCAGTCGGATTTGGCATGTTTTATTTTGTGCGAAAATTCTATTGGATTTTATTTTCTACTATTATTTGGAGCATAGGGGAAATTTTGGTGACCACCAATACGAATGTGTACATTGCAAATCATACTCCGATGTCACATCGAGGAAGATTTAATGCAGTCATTCCGGTGGTTATGGGAGCAGGTTTTGCCCTGGGCCCATTTATTAGCGGAAAATTCATCAAAACGTTTGGTATTAGTTATCTTTGGATTTGTATTTTCTTTGTAGGTATATTTGCAGCTGGAATGATGTATATGCTATATATTACTGAAGGAAAGATAAAAAAATATAAGAAAAATGTTTGAAGAAGTAATGCAAGAAAATGATAAAGGGATAAAATGCAGACAATAGATGATTTCATTATAAGTTTTTCTGTTATCAAAATCTAGTTAACGCATTATTTTTTCTTAAAAAGACGAAAGAATCTATCCTGATATTGAGCAAACAAACCCCATTTATCTAAACCTTCTTTCAATTTAACCGGCTCCAGTTCACCGCTTTTTACCAGTGTGAATAATTTTTCAATTTCCTCCCTGGCAACGATAGGAATACCATTTTTGTCTTTGGCAATAACTGTATGCCCGAATTGGTTCAATCCTAAAAATCCTTTTTGGGCAAAATCAGGGATTTGAGCAAGGTAGGCACTCCTTGCCATCATATCCAAAATAAATTTCGACAAAGACACATCCCATAAACCGGCAGCCCCCTGAATGATGGCACTCAAAGAATCTCCCTTTTTTTCTATTTGTTGATTAATATTTTCCGCTACATTTAATAAAGTATCAGAAACAAAATTCATTTCATCCAGTTCTTTATTGACTTTAAATTTGTATAATATGCCAGCTAGATCCGGATATTCATCCGCTAATGATTCAAAGGCTTCTCTTGCTTCCTTACTGAAACCTTCAATGCGGAACATATAATTTGGGAGAAATAATTTTGGTTGGTACCAGCTCACTTTTCCCTCTCTTACAACAGTCTCATTTTTATCTTTTGTGAACTCAGAATATACAGGTTCCGTTAACACGTAAAAATGAATGGTTGAAGAACCAAAGGTTGAAAGCAACTGTTTAGGTCTTCTTAATATTTTTGTATATTCAAAAGCATATTTTATGTGTTTGTCCATTTGCGTCCATTCCCTTCTAATTCAAAAATCCTATCAATGAGAAATCTTTTTAAGTAACCATCTAAAATGTTTGCTGTTCTTTAAGCATTCACTCTAGAATTAAAATATACAAATTACTTATAGATAATATTTAATACATAAATTTGATAATCATTAACAAGTTTTTTTTAATGATTGCCGCTTTGCTTAATTTTTAATGACAAAGATTACTGTTATCATATAAAATGACAAAACGTTCATTTTGATTTATAATTATAACACAATCTTTAAAGTAAAAGAAATATTTTCTATTTCTTTTTTATGAGACCATTATAAAGAAAAAGTTGAAAAAGTGGAAGGGGATTAAAATTAGAAAAATTATTATTGGTGTTATGGGTGGAGGAGAAATAGAGAACCCTAATCATTATGAAGTAGGGCGTAAATTGGGTTTTCTAATCGCAAAAGAAGGTTGGGTCTTATTGAACGGAGGTAGAAATTCCGGAATTATGGAAGCTTCCGCAAGGGGTGCAAAAGAAGGTGGTGGACTGACAATCGGTATTCTTCCGGGAGATAATCCATCGTGGGCTTCAGAGTATATTGATATTCCCATATTAACCGGGATTGGCTTTGCTCGTAATTATATTAATGTTCAGACCAGTGAAGTGGTTGTGGCATTACCGGGAAAAACCGGGACTATTTCGGAAATTGCCCTGGCATTAAATATAGGAAAAACTGTTATTTCCCTAAATTTTGATTTAGGAAAATTGTTTATGGAATATTCAAAAACAGGACAGTTAATTTCTGCTGAAAAGCCAGAAGAGGTCATAGAATTGATAAAAAATATTTTAAAAAAAATACATAGTAAGGAAAGATAAAGCCATGACAAATATTTTAATGAGAGTAGATGGTTCATGTTATCCAAATCCCGGAAGTATGGGGATTGGTGTTGTCATATATAAAGATGATGCATTGATAAAAAAAATAAGCAAATTTGCAGGACAGGGAACAAACAATATTGCAGAATATAAAGCATTGATTTGCGGATTGAATGAAATAATAAATATCAAGGCAGAAAGAGTAGCGGTATATTGTGACAGCCAATTAGTCGTTAAGCAATTAAATGGACAATTCAAGGTAAAAGATAAAAAAATTCTTCCTCTTTTTTCTAAGGTACAAAAATTATGTCATAAAATAGAGGGAAAAATCTTTTTTTTCTGGAATGGAAGAGAGAATAATTCTCTGGCAGATGGATTGGCAAAGAAAGCAGTATTGGATGAAGAAATTAGAAAAAGAAGAATTGAGGCGAAGGAACTTTTTGTAAATAAAGAAAAATATTATTATTTGGTTAAAAATCTAGATAAAAAAACAAATCATCAGGTCGAACTTGATCTTTCCAAATGCAATTGTCTTGATTTTAAAAATAGGGCAAAGAAATTAAAAATAAATTGTAGGCATATTATTGCAGTGCAGGAGTATTTAGAAAAGCAAAAAAGTAATGAGATATCAAAAAAGACAAATCATAAAATGAAGATATTGATTTTAAATAAAATGGTAAAATCACAAGTCTGGGAAAAAACCTTCAATGCGTTAAACAAAAGGAAAAATCTAAACCTTGAAATTACACATTTTGAAGAAACGAATGGAAAAAATATCCACAAATATATTTCAGAAGTTGAAGTTGTGATCGGGAACCTAAAAAACGAAGAAGATATTCAAAGAGCCAAATCCTTAAAATTAATTCAGCTTCCTTATGCAGGGGTTGATAAAGTGAATTTTAAAATTTTAAAAGATAGGCCGGATATTTACCTGTGTAATACTCATTCAAATAAGCATGCTGTGGCAGAACATGCTATATCACTTATTTTTGCCTTGGCAAAAAACACGGTACGCAATGATCATGATTTAAGAAATGGAATATGGCATGGTTTTTCTACACGGGAACCTAGCATTCAACTTCATGGGAAAAATTTGGGAGTTATAGGATTAGGTTCTATCGGCTGGGAAATTGCAAAAAGGGGACATGCTTTGGGCATGAAAATATTTGCAATAAAAAGAGAAATAAATATAAAAGATAGTGAGAAGAAAAAAATATTGGCGTTTCTTGGCGTTAAAGACGATTTGAAAAAAATACTTAAAAATTCGGATTTCATCGTACTTTCTGTTCCCTTGACTAAAGAAACGAATGGAATGATTTCAAAAGAAGAGTTAAATTTGATGAAAGGTAAATTTCTGGTGAACATTTCCCGTGGAAATATTATTCATGAAGATGCGCTGTACGAATCGTTAAAAAATAATATTCTTGCCGGGGCTGCAATTGATGCCTGGTATCAATATCCAAGCAAAGAAAAGAGAAAAATATTACCTAGCAAATATAATTTTCACAGATTGCAGAATATTATATTAAGTCCGCATATCGCAGGATATACCGACGGCGCACGGGAAGATAGCATGCAAGAAATTTTTAATAATATAGTAAAGGTCTATCAGGGAGAGGTTCCGGAAAATCAAGTAAATACCGAGTTAGAGTATTAATTAATAAAAAGTGAGGAAAGTATTGATTATCACACATGTAGCGAAGAAATAGTTAGGAAGAATTTAAAGGAAACAACGTCCAGCTTAATAATCTTAACATTATTCAAATTGAAGAATTACAAAATTAATTGTGGAATCATAAAATTATAGAAATAATTATTGGAATTAGCAGATAAATACTTTAGGAAATTGATGATTAGCATATTAGCAAATATTAACCACAAAAGGGCGTATCAAATACGCCCTTTTGTGGTTGAATCTTTTCTTTTTATTGAAACGAAAAGATTATTCGCTAGCTGAAGGATTACTTAAGTATTTTAAAAATTCAGAATCTGCCGAGAGTAGAGCTGTTGTCTTATCTTTAAAAGTAATTTTGTATGCATCTAAAGTCCGTAGAAATTTGTAGAATTCCGGATCTTTATTAAAGCTTTGAGCATAAATTTTAACCGCTTCAGCATCTCCTTCACCTCTTGTTGTCTCAGCGGTTTTGTAGGCTTCTGCTAATATGATGGTTTTTTCCTTTTCTGTTTCAGCTATTATTTTGGCAGATTCCTCCTGGCCTTCCGCCCGGTATTGTTTAGCAATCCGCTCTCTTTCCGCTTTCATCCTGTCGAAAATAAATTTTTCATTTTCAGGTGGAAGGTCAACTCTTTTTATTCTTACATCTACAATTTCTATGCCATAAGTAGCTGATTTTTCATTGCTTATTTTAGTGACCCGTTCCATAATTGCTTCCCGGATTTCAGAGACGATTTCAGTCATATCAAATAATCCAAGATCCACCCTTAGCTCTGAATAAATAATATCGTCCAATCTTGCCTGTGCTCCATTTAAATCCCGAACAGTTTGTAAAAACCTTAACGGATCAGTTATTTTCCATCTGGCATAATTATCGACAATCAAGGTTTTTTTATCTTTGGTGATAATTTCAGTAGGTGCGGCATCATAAACCAAAAGTCTATCTTCGAAGTACACTACATTCTGAATGAAGGGAAGTTTCCAATTTAAACCCGGTTGTTGAATAGCTTTTATAGGTTTTCCAAATTGCAATACGATGGCTTGTCTGGTCTCGTCAACAATAAATAAACTGAGATTGGCCACTATTAAGATTAAAACGATAATGATTATAGTTATTGTACCTTTTTTCATTATTTGGTTACCTCCTTAGAAGGAGTATTGAGAAGCGGGATATCACCCAGAGGTAGAAGATTTACTAAAGATTGATTACTATCTAAATCAACAATGACTTTATTCATGTTGGGCAGTATCCCTTCCATGGTTTCCAGGTAGATACGAGCTTTAGTAACATATTCCCCATTTTTGTATTCCTCTAAAATTTTATTAAACCTTGCTATTTCGCCTTCGGATTTTTTTATTCTTTCAATTTTGTAAGCTTCAGCTTCTTTAGTCATCTTGACCGCCTCTCCGCGAGCTTTAGGGATAATATCATTTTTATAGCCTTGCGCTTGATTAATATATCTGCTTTTATCCTCTTTTGCACTTGCCACATCTTTAAAAGCTGCCTGCACTTCTTTGGGAGGATTGACATCCTGTAGTTGAACCGCAACAATCAGGATACCGGCTTCATAAGAATCCAAAAGTGATTGAAGTAATTTCATTGTCTCCTCTTGGATTTCATACTTCCCAACGGTAAGTGCTTCATCTATTTTTCTTTCACCGACAACCTGTCTTAAAGCAGCTTCCGCGGCGCTTTTTACCGTTTGTTCCGGTAGAATGATATTAAACAGATAACTTACCGGGTCCTTTATCTTATATTGCACAATTGCATCTGCGCTCACAATATTTTCATC
>CBFCZX010000076.1:0-7282 GCA_965602765.1 uncultured Atribacterota bacterium
CTGATAACGTGAAACATAGGTTGATTCTTAAACACTTCAAGATCCGAATGGCTATGCACGTTAATAAATCCAGGGGATAAAGCCATGCTTTTTCCATCAATTATTTCATCCGCTTGCACTTTAATTTTTCTCTTTATTGCTGATATCTTTTCATTTTCTAACAATACATCAGAAAAAAATGGGTTACTGCCTGTTCCGTCATAAATCCAGACATTTTTAATTAAAGTTCTTGTCATTTAATTCTCTCCTCTGTTAATTAACTTATAGTGATATTATATAATTATATTATTCAATTACCCCCCAATTTTATTTCTATAAATATAAAAAATGTTTGTTAAATATTTCTTAATTTATAAAATCTTTCTTTTAGACTTTAAATATTTAAAAAACATTAAAAATAGTATGATATTCTATTTTTTATTCAGATTATTAAAGAATAATTAACTTAAATTTTTAATTGCTCTTTCAATTCTATTCAATCCTTCTTTGATCTCTGCCAGAGATTTTGCAAAAACGAACCTCACATGTTCCGGATAATTAAAGGCAACGCCCGGAACAACAGCCACATGTCCTTTTGTAAAGAAAAACCTTACTATATTTATGCCAATATGAGTCTTGGCATTATAGTATCTTTTTTCGTATAAATCACTCACATTTCGAAAAGTATAAATGCTCCATCAGGTTGCTGACATTGTTTAGCTATTAAAAACCTGTCTCCCATTTTTTTAAGCCTTTAATTGGGTGATATTCAAATATTTTTTTCCCTTGTTCTTTCAAAATCAATTGCTTTAACAGCACAGAATTGCATACAAAGCGGAATATCTTCATCCGGGCACATATCACACCTTGATTGATCCAGATGAATTTCAATATTTCCATTATTATTATTTCTATAGATATCTATACAGCTATTCGATAAATTAAACGTCTTCGAATGATGATAAGAACAAGCTAATACACATGCCTGACACCCCGTGCATTTATCCCGATCAATTTCAAGAAAGTATTTTAAAGTCGTTTTCATTAATTACTTACCTTTATTGATATTATTATTCTCCGCAAATTTCCCTGCTTTTTCGAGTCGTTCTATTACTTCATTTAAGTCCAGTTTCATTAGGCATTCCCTGGTCTGCCAACCTGTTTTAATGTCCCAACCATGGGCTCTATAATAGTCATCCAGCATTTCTTCCCATTTTTCAGGTAAAAGCCTTTCGCCAGCAAATTCTCCGGAAGAAACGGTGATCTGAGTCAATTTATAAGGAGGTCTATCGTCTTTTCTAGTAAAGCCTGCATGAAGGGTATTAAAAGCCTTTTCAATATTGTAAATATATTCTCCAAGCTGAAGTAATTCTTTACCTGTCCAATTTTCACCAGTAGCATAGGTAATAAGCTTTGCGAAATCATCCGGCCCAATCAGAGAAGTATCAATCCAATAGGTCGCAAACACGCATATGCCGGCAATGTCGGCAATTGTTTTATATTTTTCAAACCAGGCAACTAATCGACCTTTTCCATCGTATACTGTCGGTTGTCCGGCGGTTTTTACACCAAATAAGCGATTACCTTCTTCAGGAGACATTCTTTTCTGCTCAGTGTTCGGTGCACCTGCGAGATGACCGCCCCCAATGGGACTGGTCATGATGCCTAAAGCCCATCCTTTGTGAGAACGAACCGCTTGTTCACACATTCCATGACCTTTTGCATGCATGGCATACTTTTCTGTACCTTTTCCGATGATTTGAGATGCACGATAGACACCTTGTGCCAGAATATCACCAAAGTCCTTTCTGAAAGCGATAAGTTTAAATAATTTTAATTGCAAATTTCCATCTCCCCAATGCAAATCCAAACCTTCAGTAATATCTTTCCCGATAAGTCCTCTCTGATAGACATCAATAGCCCATGCGATAGCAGCAGAAAGAGAATCACAATTCATCCCATAGCGATCAGCCATTTCATTAGCCATAAGGATATACTCTCGGTCAGCTATATCCATATTGCTACCAAAAGCACGGTATACATTTGTTTTTAGCGCTTCAAGTTTTTGACCAGAAAATTTTCCCTCTTCTACATGATAAAATCGGCTACAGTTAATCGGACAGGTAAAATCAGCCAATTGTCTTACTTCGTATTTTTCTTTAAATATAATTTCTCTCACTTGTAATGTTTTGTCTGCTTCCCAAACTTCATCTTCCATATTTTTCACACTCTGAGCTAAGCGACCATCTATACCGCCTGCACCGGAAGTACCAAAATTACCATATTTATGAAAAAGCTGAATAGTTTTAGAGTTTATAAAACGCTTCCAAAGTAATTTATTGAAATCAAGAAAACGGTCCGGATCATAAACTTGCAGAGACCCCTTTCCCCTAACGGCGATAGCTTTAAGATTTTTCGATCCCATGACCGCTCCACAACCACCCCAACCGGATGCCCTGGAACGATCGAACATGATACATGCCATTGTAACCAGATTTTCGCCGGCCTGGCCTATTGAGGCAACATGAATTCTTTTGTCTTTAAGTTCTTTAATTAGTATATCTTCTGTTTCCCAGGTATCTTTTCCCCAGAGATGCACGGCAGATTTTACCTCTATCTTATGATCATGTATGAATATGTAAACCGGTTTTTTCGCTTTTCCTTTAATAATAAGGTGATCAAATCCCGCATATTTTAGTTCCGGTGCAAAATGACCTCCGGCATTGGCAAAAGAGATCCCATGAGTTGCAACATTTTTGGTACTGATATTAATTCTGCCTGCAGACGGGGAAAGCGTACCGGTTAATGGCCCGGTATTAAATGTAATAATATTATCAGGACTTAGCGGATGAGCCGTTTCTGGAACTTCCTTAAAAACAATATAGGAGCCAACTGCTCTGCCGCCAATCAGTTTTCTATAATTTTCTGTAGGCTCAATCTCTACTGTATTATTTGTTAAATTAATCCTTGCTACTTTGCCTGCAATGCTATGCAACTGAATCCTCCAAATGAGAAAAATATATTTAATATAGTTTATTTTATAATCTATTGAAAACTTAAGAATTATGAAAATAGAAAAATCCTTCATAAATCTACCTGATTTAGCAAATATTATCCGGTAAAAACAATAAGGTCAGGTATATAGGTAACAATTTCGGGATAAAAAGCAATAAATACTGCAAATAAAGCCATGATAATAAAAAATGGAAGTGTTGCTTTGGCAATATATCCTATATTGTCTCCGGTTAAGCCTTGAATAATATAGAGATTAAAGCCAACAGGCGGAGTTATTTGGGCAAGCTCAATGGCAATAACCATAAAAATACCAAACCAAATCTTACTATAACCAGCCTGTAATACCAGGGGAAGTGTAATAGGTAAAGTCATTACTAAAATGGACATTCCCTCCATAATACATCCAAGAAAAATATAAAATATAAGAAGTAAACTGATTAAAGCAACCGGAGAAAGATTCATAGCTGCTATCTTAGTAGCTAACAAACCTGGAATTCCTAAAAATCCCATCATTTCGGATAAAAATACAGCACCAATAATAATCAATCCTATCATTGAACCGGTTCTAGTTGCTGCCATCAATGCATCTTTAATTGCCTTAAAACTCAAGGATTTTTGAAAAAATCCAATTATTAGGCTTCCTAAAACGCCAACTGCAGCCGCTTCAGTCGGTGTTGCATAACCACCATACATCGCAATCATAATCAAAAGAATCAGAAAAACAATCGGTCCTAAATTTACAATGCTTCTCAGTTTTTCTCTATTGGTATAATGAAGTTTTTCACTTGGAGTAATATTTTTTTTATATAAAGAGTAAACCATGATATATCCGACATATAATCCTGAAATAATTAATCCAGGTATAAAGCCGGCAAGAAAAAGTTTAAGCACTGATTCTTCCGCCAGAACACCATAAATAATAAGCATGGTGCTGGGTGGAATTAAAAATCCCAGGGTTCCTGCTCCTGCAAGACTTCCGATCGATAACCGATGATCATATCCTCTTTTTTCCAATTCCGCTAAAGTTACTTTTCCGATTGTAGCCGCTGTAGCCGCAGATGAACCGGAAACAGCAGCAAAAAGAGTACAACCAATTACATTGGTATGCATCAATTTACCGGGAATTTTATTGACCCATGGGGCAAGACCGGAAAATATTAATTCTGAAAGCTTTGTTCGAAATAAAATCTCTGCCATTAGAACAAAAAGTACCAGAGCAATCATCGTAGGTGTTGTAGCGGTAGACCAAAGGCTAAAACCCAGGTGTTTGATATATGGCATGCTACTGCGAAACAAGCTGATAACAACAACACCGACACCAGTAAGACCTAAACCAACCCATACAGTACTCCCAAGAATAGAAATTAAAAGTAATATTGTAACATAGACCGCAATCATTTCTTTCTCCTCTCTTATCAGTAATATTTATTATTTCTTCTCTTTCAGGTCAATATCCGGCTTTTCATTTATCAGCAGCAACAGCAACCGCATTATCATTTGCAATAACATAAAAAACATACCAACAGCAATAAACGTTTGGGGTACATATAAAGGCGCCCTTAATGGACTAAAAGAGGTTTTATGAAAAAAGAATGAATCACTTGTAAGGATAAATATAGCCCTAAAAAGAACAAAACACGAAATAATCCCTAAAATTGAGGCAATGATGTCTAAAATTCGAGCTGCACGCCCACTGATAATATTCGCAAAAACGTTCACTCTCACATGACCATCGGTTCGTAAAGTATAAGCCGCCGAAAGAAACCAGGATGCTGCTAATAAATAAACACTTACTTCCAAAACAAATAGAAAGCCGAAACTAAAAAACTTTCTTGCTATTATTTCCGCTAATATAAATATGGTTATAATACCTATAAAAATGCTGCTTAATCCATTTAATTTACAGGTAATATTATCAAGAAATTTTGCTACTACAATAATTTTTTCTTTCATTAAGCTCACCCTCTTTTTTAGGGCAGGCTAATAACCCTTTAAAAAAATTTTTACGTTATTGTTATTAACCTGCCGTTCTAATTTCCAAGTATTTAATTCTTTACATTAAACATGGTTCAAATCTTCTCATGTTATTCCATGATGGATAAGTAATCCTCGATAACCTGAACAGATTTTGGAACTTCATCCATATGGTTCTGCCAAATCTGACTGGAAAGTTCGGCGAATATCTCTTTAAGTTCCGGATTCGGTTTATAGACTTTAATACCCTTTTCAATGAGAACTTTTTCCTTAGCCTTATTCTCATCGACAGCTAATTTCCAGAATTGTGGTTCAAGTTCCTTAGCAGTTGTTTCGACAATTTCTTGTAATTCCGGAGAAAGGCTGTTCCAGGCATCCAAGTTTACATTGACCATGTCTTCTGAACTATGCCAATTCCATTTGCTGGCAAAACCGGTAAATTCCCAGAATTTTCCATCGACACCTGAGGCACTGGAAGTTGCGACACCATCAATAACGCCGGTTGCTAAACTGGTAACCACTTCACCCCAAGGCATCTGAATCGGGCTTGCTCCCAGAAGAGTGAATAAATCACTATCCTCTTTACTTACCGTACGGATTTTCAGACCCTTTAAATCCTCTAATGTCTTAATCTCTTTTTTGGAATATACATTTCTGCTTGGCCACGGTACTTGATACAACATTTTCTGATTATGTTTTTCTAATATCTTGTCCTCTATTGGACGAGTATAGAATTCCAGCATCCTCAATTCAACAACCCCCGGCGCTAAAAATGGCAGCGATGTAACTCCGAAAAATTTCTCTTCACCTGTTTGAGCATTTTTCAAAATGTCACCGATTGGGACAAGACCATCTCTTACAACAGAAAGCATTTCCGGCCCCTTGTAACCAAGAGCTCCACCATAATGAATATTAATCTTTAATTGCCCATCTGTTCTCTCATAGATTTCATCAGCAAATATTTTAAGACATACACTTTGATAGTTTGTAGCTGCCCAGACAGTAGGCAAATCCCATTCAATTGTCTGAGCGCTTACTGAGAATGAAAACACCATTAGTAAGAAAAGCACTACGGTTATTCCGAATAATTGTATACCTTTTTTCATGATTCAATCTCTCCTTTAAAATTTTTTTCAATCGTATCGTAGATTGTTAAACAATCCCTTTAACCTATTGAAATTATATCACCTCCTTTTACTTGTTTATCGTGTAATGGTCACATTAAGCATTTCACTGTCTATTCATCAATGAAAAAATTTATCATTTCAGTAAATAAAATAAATTAATTAGCATACATAATCATAATGTCATATCTTGGTTTACTTTTTTTAATCTATATTATAAAACTATTTGTCTATCCATTAAGGCTTACCTGAATATAATCCGATTACTGTTCAGAAATATTCTATAAATTGCTAATATGCTCACCGGATTTAATCAGTGTTTTTTTGTCAATGGTTACTGTTGGATCTTTTACCACCACATCAGTATGCATCGAAGATTCGACATATCCCCCTATCGTATGATTGTCTCCTATCCCAAAATGAATCGTACCTAAAACCCCTTCATCTTCCAACATACTTCCACAAAGTTTGCACTTGGGATTTAATCCTACCCCAAATTCTCCAATATTATAGGCTTCTTTTTCCCCAGCCTTTTGGAGAATGTCGTTAAATAATTTTGCTTCTTCAGAGCCTTCAATCTTTTCGACAAAACCTTTCTCTACTGTTAAAGTAACTTCTTTTTTCAGTGGGCCAAGTCCAGGTAAGACAATGCTTCCATCTATGATAATTTTACCATTAGCAGTTCCCTCTAATGGAGCAATACAAACCTCAATATCGGGCGGCGAATTCACCATTCCAGGTTTATCGGATATTCCCGACTCTACAATGGCTTCTCTCCCGGCAATAGAAAATTGAATATCCGTTCCTTTTTTTGTCTTCACCTGAACCAATGAACCGGTTGATAATATTCGTCCAATCTTCTCTGCTTTTTCCCTTTGTCGATGAAAATTGACAAAGAGCCCGCCTTTTCGTAACATTTCCATGGAAAATTCAGGAAGATTTACCCAGCGAACACCATTTTTACAAGCCTCTATTCTTGCATTCGTATGAAAGAGAGAAAATGAAGTTGCTGCAAAAACAACATCAGCTGCCTTAAGAGCTGCCTTATAAGGGGCAGGAGGTTCCTCCCCATGACTTTTTCGCGGAACCATATTTAGAATAATTGGTTCAATACCCCGCTCGATGCATGCATCGGCAATGACATTGGCAATTTTAATTTTTTCTTGGTCAGATGCAATAACCACTTTTTC
>CBFCZX010000077.1:0-7258 GCA_965602765.1 uncultured Atribacterota bacterium
AAGGTGAATAAAAAAATGAAGAAATTCGTGATCGTTTCAGGCAATATTGGTTGTGGAAAATCTAGTTTAACTGACTTGTTAAGCAAAAGATTGGGTTGGAAAGCATATTATGAAGTCGTTGAAAATAATCCATATCTGGAAGATTTTTATAAAGACATGAGTAAATGGAGCTTTCACCTTCAGGTATTTTTTCTATCGAAAAGATTTCATCATCACCAGGATATTTTGAAAAATCCCGCTTCAGTTGTTCAGGATAGAAGCATTTATGAAGATTCGACTATTTTTGCCAGAAATTTACACCTACAGGGATATATGGATAAAAGGGATTATGAGAATTATCAAGAACTATTTAAAGTAATGACCCAATTTCTTTCCCCTCCGGACCTGGTTGTTTACCTACAGGCCAAAGTCCCTACGCTTATAGAGAGAATTTCTTTAAGAGGAAGGGACTACGAAAAAAATATATCCAAAGAATATCTAACACAATTAAATGATTTATATGAAGAGTGGATTGAAAATTTCAATATTTGCCCAATTCTAACTGTTCCTGCAGATAATCTGGATTTTGTAAAGCGTCCCGAACACCTAAAATTAATTGCCAATAAGATTTTAGATAAATTACAGGGAGTAGAAAAGGTTGTGTTTGACTAATGCAATTCAAAAGCTTATTCTCTGCATCTGCATTGGAGGAAATATTTTGAGGGCAGCATTGATCTATTTTGGAGAAAATAAAAAATTAGATCTTTTTATAAAAATGCTTGTTAATTTATTTGAAAGAAGTGAAAATGAATTGAAAGTATTTAAAGTAGAGAGGAGTTCGAATGCTGATAACTTTTCTTCTTTTGATTTTATTTTAGCAGGATGTCCGGTTATCAATTCTTTTAAAGGAAAAGTGCCTAAGGAATTAGATATGTATCTTCAGAGATCTTCTGGAATGGAAAGGAAAAGAGCTGCAGTTTTTATTATTCCTAAATTTATCGGTAATGAAAAAACTTTAAAAAATTTAATGAGTATGTTTGAAAAAAAGGGCTCATTTGTCATGGATTTTCTTCAAATAAAATCTCCGGAGAAAGACAGCAAATTATTATTTTCCCATTTAAAGTAAGAAATGTAGGACAGAGAAAGACGGAATAAATTTTACGATAATTAACAGAAAATCAAGGTTTTAAAAAAAGTGAAATCATGAAAAAAAACATCCTAGAGTATCTAGAAAAAAACAAATATATTTCCGGAGAGATTTTAGCCGAAAAGCTGGGAATATCCCGTGTGGCAATCTGGAAACAGATCAAGAAATTAAAAACACTTCATTACAATATTATATCCCATCAAAATTTAGGGTATTGCCTGGTATCAAAACCCGATCTTCTTTTTCCCGATGAAATTCAAAATAATTTAATAACTGATTTTATCGGAAAACGGATATTTTATTATCAGAAAACTGAATCAACCAATATCATTGCCAAGGAAAAAGCTCAATCTAAAAAAGATAAAGTATTTGAAGGAACATTGGTTATTGCTGAAAAACAAACTGGCGGAAAAGGAAGGCTTGGTCGAAAATGGTTTTCCCCTTCGGGAGGTATTTGGTTATCAATCATATTGTATCCTAATCTTTCCCCTGCTTATATTCCTCGTATCACACTGGTAACCGCTGTTGCAATAGTTAAAGCAATAAGAGAGTTAACCCGGATTCAAGCATTGATAAAATGGCCGAATGATATTTTAATTCATGAAAAAAAAGTTTGCGGTATATTAACAGAGATAAGTGCAGAATTAGATATCATTAACTGGCTGGTAGTCGGTTTGGGTATTAATGCAAACATTGAGCATAGCGAATTTCCTCCGGAAATAGAAAGTATCAGTATTTCCTTACAGGAAATTTTAAAACAAAAGATATCCCGGGTGAAGTTAGTGCAAATATTTCTGCAAGAATTTGAAAAATATTATCAAATGCTCAATGAGAAAAAATCTGATTTTATCTTTAAAGAATGGAAAATGTATTCCAACACATTGGGTAGAAAGATAAAAATCAAATCGGGAAATCAAATCATTTCGGGAAAAGCTCTGGATATTAATAATAAAGGAGCATTAATCGTACAGAAAGCCAATGGAGAGTGTTTGGAAATCATTTCAGGAACAATCTTAAATGAATCAAAGGAGAAGGATATTTTATGGAAAAAGAAATAAAATTAATGATTTCCGGGAACGGAACGGGAACGAATCAGCCATTTTCCCTGAAAAATGCACTTCGTCCTGAAGAAGAATGGTTCCTGGATATTTCTTCTTCTTCTTTTGGTATTCATCAACGGGCAGAGAAATTTTTAAAATTACTCTATCATCTCCCAGGCAACATAAAGATTTTGAATGAAATGCTGAGAGAAATTGCTTTAAATGATATATGGTTCTATTCATCTTGTCAGGAAGCAGAGAGAGCATTGAGGATTGTGGTGGATTTTTTCCGAAAAGTAATATATGTCAATACTGATTATCACCATAAAGAGAGAATACTAACCACATTACTTGAATTTTTACGTTTACTAGACCAAAATGAAATAAATAAAAATATGCTTTCCCGTGTATGTATTTATGCCATGGAGTTGATAGAAGATGTCATGAATAATGATGAAAATATTTTTCTTCATGCTTCGCATTTTTTAAAAATCCTTCCGGATTGTCTTGCTAAAAAAAAGATTTTCTCAAAAAAACTAATTGTCTTACTTCAAAAATCTCTTCAAAAAAATCTTAAATACTGGAAAAATAATCTTAATTTTAAAGGATGGATCAAAAGAGAATTGATAAATTTCGATCATAATTACGCTGATTTTATTTCAAATTATGAGAATAGGATCATCAGGGAAACAGAAGAAAAATTGCGCAGAGTAAATCTCAAATGGTCTGATTTTAAAAAAATATTCGATTTTAAGGATTTTATTAATAAATTGAATGATTTGGCAAGAAAAAACAATCAGGGTCTTGAAACAATATATTACATTTTTTACCTGCTGCATTTGTCTATTCCAACTTACTTAAAAGACCTTTTAATTTTAGATTTAAATATTGCACTAAAGAGTATATCAAATAAAGAATTGGGCACACAATTTAATATTTTTTTACCCAAGATTTTTTCTTTATTTAAAGAATTAAAAAACAAACATATGGAAAAGATTTTGGATTGTATCCTTAGTTTCGGTAAAAAAGTGTATAACCTTAAAGATCAGCCCCGCATTGAATTATTTATTGATCAGCTCATTCATTTTGGCTTTGTTTATCCTAATGTTTTAGGCATTGATCAAGATTGGCAGATTTTAACAGATCAAAATCATATAAAGAATATCAGAGTATGGCTGGAGCTGATCGAATGCTCACCGAAGGCAAGCAGAAAATTGATTGCTGCTTTAATTGTAAATTTGAAAGTTGGTGGAATATTTATTCGCGATAATGATCTTTTTCAAAGAGATGTCAGTAAATTGTTAAACAGCGATTTTAAATCTTGTTATATTTTAATCAAACAACTTACTTACCTTTTTCCGGTGTATTATAAAAATATCGGAGCCGAAGGCAAAATTCGTGATATTACAACTGCATTGGATAAGCAATCCTTTCGAGAAGATAAGTTAATCCATTTTTTAAGAAAACAAATACATACTGAAAGCAATAATACGCATATCGAACTTATCAAAAAGGTATTTTTTTTCTGGTATGATGGTAATATCCAACCTCTATTAAAACATCTTCCTCCGGATATTCAAAGTGGATTAAAGGTAACCGGTAAATGGTTTGATCTGGTTCATCGCGCATTAAGATTGTTATGTGGGAAGATGCACACTACACCAACAATGATTCTGGAAAAAGGCAGAAAAAAAATTCAATCAAATATAAGAGAAATAGGTAAAATAGATAAATCAACTGAAGAGAGAATTCTTTCCATGATTGAATTGTATAGTTTGTTAAAATATAAATATACACTGGATCCAAAAGATATTATTAGTGAACTGAAAAAAACATCTTTCGTATCAATGAAGGAATTGGACAATCTTGAAAGGCGATTGAAGGCGAAGCGATATATCGTATCCATTAAACAAATATTTTCATTAATTTCCCGGTTAAAAGAAGTCATATTAAATAAAGAAGAAAGCAAATCTCATGAGGATATTTACTACAAACGTCATATTGCTGCCGGAATACCATCTATGTATGGACAGTATTCCGAAATAAAATTTGAATCTCTGGGTTTGATTTTTCGATTAGAGAGATTAGCGGATGCTTTGATCAATCAATTAATCAATCAAAGAAACCTGGCTTATATGACCATCGATGGTTTTCATAACGCCGCAAAAATATTAGAACTGTTTAAGGAAGGTTTAAAGCTAAACGGTATTTCCAGTGAAAATTTTAACTCTAATCTTGAAATGCTTCATTACAGTTTTAGAACATCAACTTTTTCGATGGATCAATTTGTTAATATTTTTTATTTTCTTACATTGAATATTAAAGAAATCATTGAAAATTATTACATGAATCCTTTCAATGCTTCACTAAAGATGATTATTCCGTACCATATTAAAGAAAAAAGGGGAAAAGATAGTTTACATATAAATCTTAATCACTTTATCTATAAAAAATCAGAAGAATTTTTTCGCAATGGTATTTCATCTGCTTTTTTAGTACAACATCTGGATAATTATCTTTCCCGTGTTCTGGTTACATTAAAAGAAATGACCGAAAAATTAGATCCCGAAGTGATTCATATGCTTTTAAATTATGATCCAAAACTTCTTTTTTCTTCTTTCTATGAATCAACTCCCCGAGTGAATAATCAAACATTTTTGGGTGCAAAAGCTTATTACCTCAGGAAACTTTATTCCTATAGATTTCCTGTTCCTCCTGGATTTGTACTTACTACGGAGTGGTTTCGGGATAGAAGTGCAATAAAAAAATTCCCGGAAATGTACAAGGCAATGTTAAAATTGATTGAAGAAAAAGTAAAAGAAATCGAAAAAATCAGCCGGAAAAAATTCGGAGATTTAAAAAACCCGCTATTATTGGCTGTTCGTTCAGGAACGGTCATTTCCATGCCGGGTGCGATGGATTCACTGTTAAATATTGGCATGAATGATGAAATTGCCGAAAATTTAAGTAAGCAATCCGGTTATGGATGGGCTGCTTGGGATTCTTATCGAAGATTATTGCAGAACTGGGGAATGGCTCATGGTATATTGAGGGATGATTTTGACAGAATTATTGTGAATTTCAAAAAATATTATCAGGTAAAAGAAAAAAAGACTTTCAGTAATCAACAGATGAAATCAATAGCATTATCTTATAAAGACTTATTACATGAAAAAGGAATTGTGCTTGAAGAAGACCCTTTTAAACAATTATTACAGGCCATTATTTTTGTATTTCAATCCTGGTACAATAAAAGGGCAAAGATTTATCGAAAAAAACTTCAAATTGCCGAGGAATGGGGGACTGCAGTTATCGTACAGGAAATGGTTTTTGGTAATATTAACTCTGAATCCGGAACTGGTGTTGTATTTACCAAGGTACCTTTTGAGAAAAGTTCTGAGGTGATTCTATATGGTGATTTTAGCAGACGGAGCCAGGGGGAAGATATTGTATCCGGATTAGTTCATACATTGCCTGTTTCTGAATTTCAAAACAAAAAAACACCTCACTTAAAAGGAAAATCCTTAGAAAAACAATTCCCTCAAATATACGAGGAACTTTACAGATTGGCAAAGGAGCTAATTTACAAAAAAGGCTACGAACATCAGGAAATCGAATTTACTTTTAAATCAAAAAATAAAAAAGATTTATATATTTTACAAACAAGGAACTATATTTTAGAAGATAAGGAAGCAATCCCGGTTTTTAAGGACGTAACTGTACACAAGCATTTGATCGGTACTGGCATTGGTATCGGAAGAGGTGCGATGAATGGTTTGGCAGCATTCAATATGGACGATTTAATTATGTTGGCTAAAAAATATCCAAATAAAAATAAGATTTTAATCCGTCCGGATACTGTTCCCGATGATATTGCCATGATTTTTGAATGCGATGGATTACTGACTGCCCGTGGTGGAGTGACTTCTCATGCAGCAGTTACAGCTGCCCAGTTGGGAAAGACTTGTGTAGTCAACTGTAGGCAATTGGTTGTTATCGAAAAGGAAAAAAAAGGATATATGAATAAAGTTGAATTCAAAACAGGTGATGAAATTGCTATTGATGCACATCTGGGGAATATATACAAAGGCAACTATACCATAGAATTAGAACAGATTAATTTAACTTAGGGGAGGAACAGTCTGTAAAATGGGCGTAATTCTGAGTAGAAAAAATTTAGGCATTAACGGAATGGGTAGAATTGGTAAATTAACTTTATGGTACCATTTACATGAAAATCATTTTAACGGTTTTGTCGTGAACGTAGGCCGGAAAGTCGGCAATAGTCTGGAAGACATCATTCACTTTCTGGAGACAGATTCAACTTACGGTCCTTTAGAAAAATTTCTTTTTGGCATTCGGTCAAAAAAAGAAATTAAAATCATCGATAAAGAAAATAATCAACTGGAAATATTCGGTAAACCAGTAAAATTTCTTTGCCGCGCGAGAAACCCTAAGGACATTCGATGGAGGGAGAATCAAGTAAGAATTGTGGTCGATACAACCGGAGCATTCAATGATCCTACCAGGGATGAAGACCATGTAAATGGAAGTTTACGCGGACATCTATTTTCAGGTGCAAAAAAAGTAATTAACAGTGCTCCTTTTAAAATAAGGGACAAAGCAAGAAAAAAACCAGAAGATTGCGTGACCCTGATTTATGGGATTAATCATACTTCTTTTAATCCTTATTATGATAAAATTATTTCTGCCGCTTCGTGTACAACAACCGCTCTTGCACATATGGTGAAGCCTTTACTGGAGAAAGAAGAGACTTCAAATATTCTTACTGCCTCGTTATCTACCATTCATGCTGCAACAAACTCACAAAAAGTATTAGACTCTGTGCCATCTTCCGGAACATCGGACTTACGTAAAAATAGAATGGCATTTAATAATATCATTCTTTCCACAACAGGAGCTGCAGCTACTCTTGAAAAAGTGATCCCGGAAATAAAAAGAGTAGGTTTTATGGCAGATTCCATACGTATTCCCATTGATACGGTTTCATTGATAAATTTAAATCTAACTTTTCACACCTGTATGGACAGGAGAGGAAAGCCAGTCATCAGTAGAGAATTTTTAAATCAAA
>CBFCZX010000078.1:0-7251 GCA_965602765.1 uncultured Atribacterota bacterium
TTCAGGTTCAACTCCAACGATTTTGACTTCCGGTTTCTTTTCATGTAAATATTTTGCTGTTCCCATTAAAGTTCCTCCGGTCCCTATGCCGGCAACCAATACATCGATATTCCCTTCTGTCTGATTGAATATTTCCGGTCCGGTTGTTTCGTAGTGGGCAAGAATATTATTTAAGTTCTCGAATTGGTTAGGCATGTAATATTTATTTGGTTCTTTTTGAAGCAGTTGATGCGTCTTTCTTATGGCACCATCTGTATTTTCTTCTGCGGGAGTCAAAACAACTTCTGCACCAAAAGCTTCAATAATTCGACGCCTTTCCAAGCTGACACAAGCAGGCATACAAAGCTTTACCTTATAATCCTTGATTGCTCCTATCATTGCCAGGGCAATTCCGGTATTTCCGGAAGTAGGTTCAAGTATTGTTTTTCCAGATGCAAGCTCTCCCGATTCTTCTGCTTTTTTTATCATGTAATAAGCCGGACGGTCTTTTACGGACCCACCTGGATTATTTCCTTCAATTTTCCCAAATATTTTTACTTTGGGATTTGTATTTATACCTTTTAATTCCACTAATGGTGTATTTCCAATAGCTGATAACAGATTCATATTTCCTCCAAAATTATTTTGTTTAGTTGTATTTCTTTTAAAGGCGATTGAATAATCTGGAACTCTTTTTTGTAAAAGTTCTTATTGAGCTGTATCACCTTTTATAGGTCATTTTCTGTAAAATCAAAATATTTCCCAGGATTTCCCGTACACCTATTGGTTTTTGAATTAATTATAACAAAATATATGGCCAGTCCGTTAAAAATTAAGAATAAACCACCATGGTCAAAATAGGTCATTTTTTTCCATCCTATACCCAAACATTGTTCTTTCTCTGATTGAATTTATAAATTAATATTAAAAATTAAATGACAGATCTGTCATAAAATACTTATAAATTTTATTTCTCTAATTTTTTAATTGTGAAATGAATTATTTCATTTCCTCATTCATGCTTAATAAATCATCCAATGTAATAGAACAAAGCAAACCAGAGACTTTTTCATCCAGTTTTTTCCATATATTACGAGTTGCACATTTGGAAAACCTGGAACAAATACAAGGATTTTCAACACATTCTACCAGACTTGTGCCTCCTTCAAGTGTTTGTACAATCTCTTTAAGATTTATTTGAGAAGGAGATTTCGCCAACATATACCCACCATGAGCCCCACGCAAAGAAGTAATAAGACCACTTGCTCTAAGAGGGATAACCAGATGGCTCAAATATTTTTCAGATATTGCTTCTTTTTCGGCAATATCTTTTAGAAAAACGGTTCCTTTTTTAAAATTCATCGCTAATTCCAGCATTAATCTTGTACCATACCTTGCCCTGGTAGAAAGTTTCATAAAATCACCTCATTTTTTACTACTTTTACTATTCTTTTCGTAGTAATTATATTTTAAAAAAAATGGTTTGTCAAACTTCAAAAAAGTATTATTTTGCTTTCTGTTTATGAAAGGATTTGGTTAAGAAAATATTTTTTAATTATCATTCCTTTTCAAATTTCCTCATAAAATGCATAAGTTACTCTTTTATTGAATATTTATCAAGTAAGGAATAAGTTGAAAAAGAGTGAGCATAAAATATTTTTTAAATATTAAAGCGGAAATTGATAATATCACCGTCTTCAATAATTGCTTCTTTTCCTTCGACTTTTAATAATCCTTTTTCTTTTACTTTATGCATATCACCCAGATCGACTAAATGTTGGTATTTTGCAATTTCTGCCCGAATAAATCCTCTTTCTATATCTGAATGAACCTTTCCGGCAGCCTTTTTGGCAATCGTATTTTTTTTAATGGTCCATGCTTTAACCTCATCTTCGCCCACCGTAAAGAAAGAAATTAATCCTAGATATTGATAACATATACGAGACAATCTTTCGATTCCGGATTCTTTTAGTCCCAAATCCTCTAAGAACATCTTTCTTTCTTCTTCTTCCAATTGATTTATCTCCATTTCCATTTTGCCGCAAATATCAATACTGGCCATCCCGTTTTCTCGAACAATTTTCTCTAATTCCTCTTTTCCGAAAAATGTGCCTGTCCGAAACTGTTCTTCACTGAGATTCCGGGCAATAATAATTGGTTTCAAAGTGTAAAAACTAAAGCCGCTTAATTTCTTCATTTCATCTTCAGTAAATTCTAATTTTGATAAAAATTGATCTTCACTTAAACCCTGATTGCACTTTTTTAAAATTTCTATTTCGAATAATTCTTCATGAGTTAATTTTTTCTTCGTATGAGCCAGGCGTTCCAATCGATTTTCGACCACTTCTAAATCTCTCAGTAAAAGTTCATATCTTAAATTATCAATTTGAGTGAGAGGATTCGTTTCTCCGGAAACAGTAGGATCTTCGAATAGCCTTACTGCAAATAGCAATGCCTCCGTATCCTGAATCAAACCAAATATTTCGGATTTTTCCCGAGAAGATAATTCCGGGGAAATTCCGGCTATATCGATTAATTCAATGGTTGCGTAGGTCGTTTTTTTAGGATGGTAAAGGGAACTAAGATAATCTATCCTCTGGTCATGGACTTTTGCGACTCCGATGTTTTTTGTCCCTTTGGTGGAAAATGCGGACACTTCTTTTTCCTGGCCGGTTAATAGATTGAATAACGTGGTTTTTCCGGTTAAAGGCATTCCTAATATTCCTATTTTCATCTTTACTTCCTCCCATTTTTAGTTAGTTAGTTAATTGGTTATTTAGCTTTAATAGGATAAATTTTATATATAGTTATGATTTTTATCTTTATCGCTTGGATTTTTGAAATATCTCTTTTGTCAATTTACATATTACTATTTTATCTTATTTTTAGCTTAGTTATTTACTCCTTTTGATTTTCATTATAACAAAGAGAGTTTTAGAAATGAAATAAGAATTTTCTTAGCGATGAGAAAAATAAGAAAAGATTGAAAGAGTTGAAGAAAATAGCATGTAAAGTCTATATCTTTTTTATCTCGCCATTTTCCATTAAGTAAATACTATCGGTTGTGTTTTTTAAAAATTTTTTATCATGAGAAATAATGATATAAGACAGATTTTGATTTTTATTTAAGATTTGTTCTACTCTAGCAATCGTTTTTTCGTCAAGCCAGACAACCGGTTCATCCAGCAGTAGAATTTCCGGCTGCATTGCCCATACTGTCGCTAATGACACTAACCTTTTTTCACCGTAAGAGAGATTATGTGTCATTCTATTTTCAAAACCATCCAAACCTAATGTTTTTAATGTTTTTTCTAATATCCCTTTTGTCTCCTGATGGTTTTTCCCTAAATTTAGAGGACCAAATGAAATATCCTCTGCAACAGTTGGACTAAACAACTGGTCATCCGGGTCCTGAAAAACCAAACCAATTCTCTCTCTTACTTCCGTAAAATCTTTTTCTTCTTTTCTTTCTTTGCCAAAAATTTCAATCTTTCCTTCAGTAGGATTTAAAAGTCCCATGATAAGATGAAAAAGAGTAGTTTTACCGCTTCCGTTTGGACCTACCAAACCCACTCTTTGTCCTTTTGTAAAATCAAAATTCATATTATTAAAAACAGCTTGACCTGAAGGGTAGGAAAAAGAAAGATGATTAATTTTTATCAAATTGATTTTTTCATTCATGGCAACAGCACCAATCCCAAAACGCAACCAGCCATTACGGCACCAGCAACAAAATCGATTTTATGGAAATGAAAATGGTTTAAAGTCCAAAATTTTCCTCTAAAACACCTGCAAAGCATAGCATTGTAAACTCTACTTGAGCGGTCATAACTCCTAATCATCAACATGCCTACCAGGTAAGCATAAGTTTTATAAGTGTGAAGATTGCTTTTTGGCTTAAATCCCCTTATCTTCAATGCATTATTCAGACTATTATATTCCGAGTAAATCGTATGGAGATAGCGGTAAGTAAAAAAGAAAAGTTGCGTTAGTTTATCGGGTAGATAAAGATGATGAAGAGCATGAATCATATTGTATATGGAAGTAGTAGAAAGAAGTGCCATGCCGGCCAAAATAATTGAATTGGATTTTATGCTTATGAGTGAAGCATATTTAATGCCTTCTAATGAAATATTTAGCGGCCCTAAAGTATAAATCTTTCCTCCTCCAAAGGTCAATGGAAGCATGATCCATAACATAAAAATAAAGCTATTGACGACCAAAAGCCGAGAAAATATATCTTTTACCTTTAATTTTGCCATCACGATGAGAATGATTGAAAACACTAAAGCAATGGTCAGTGAGATAAATTTATCGGTAACCGCTGCAACAATAGAAAATAACAAAATAACAATGAGCTTGATACGGGGGTCAAGCTTATGAATGATAGAAGTACCGTTAGAAAATTTTTCTTTAATCAAATTCTTCACCTGAAATTGTTGATTATTTTTTTCGGCTTAAAAAATAAGCTATGATTCCAAAAATACCGAAGATGTAGCCTATTCCACCGATGATTTCGCTAAAAGAAATATCATTTTCCTGGGATTTTTTAATCTCTCTTAAAATTGGGCTTAGTTTTTCATCTAAAGCTTCATTAATTATCAATGAAATCTCGTTTTTTGAAGCATAAAAGGCAACATTCTCGTTCAGAATTTTTTCGGAAATCATCTCTTTTGTCTCTATTTCGGAATCAGGCAAACCTTCGCCCGAATCACCCAATTCCAATATGTATTCTGCCCGATGTCCTGCGGAAGCAGTGAGAACTATTTTTAGGTAAGTCGACTCAGGGGTACTGAAAATAAAAATCCCCTTGTCATCCGTTAGCCCTTCTGTTAATTTGATTTCCTTATCGTTAAATACTTCAATTTTAGAATGAATACATTTTTTTCCGTCATTAAAATAACTTTCTGTATAAACTTCATTTCCTTCTTCGCAGGCAAAGATGTTTACTTTGTGTGCGAAAACCGGAACAGCTGTTATTATTAAGCTTAAAGAAATAAATATAAAAATTAAATACGATTTATTTTTCATCTTGTTATCTCTCCGATATATTATGGATATGTTAAACTAATCTTTATCATCAAATATAGACCTTAACATCATATTTCAAATATTTCGGGTCGAACTTTCCGTAAAAATCCTATACAAAAAGAAGTCAATACCCCTTCGGCAAACATAACCGGAAGATGAGTCACTAAAATTAACTTTGCAATCTTTATAAATGCCTCTCCGGTAAAAGATAAAGCCATCGCTGTTAAAACTGCACTGAACATCACCGCCAGAAAACCACAGGCAAAAGCGAATATGAGTGCTTTTAGATTATTCTTTCCACTTATCCCCCGGTGAAAAAGGTAAAAACCGATGATGGCAGGAAAAGCCATATTAAATGTATTTACCCCCAATGAAGTTAATCCACCAAATTGAAAAAGCACAGCTTGAAACGTAAGTGCAACCAATATTGCCGGAAAGGCCGACCACCCTAATAATATTCCGATAACGCCATTTAAAATTAAATGTACACTCGATAATCCGATGGGAATATGAATGAATGACGCTACAAAAAATGTAGAGGACAAAATAGCAACTTTGGACATTTGTTTGTAGTCCATCTTTTTAATTGCATAGCTAACTGCCGCAGCGGTCAGACTAGCTTCGACAACCAGAACAGGAGCGGATAGTATACCTTCTGAAATATGCATTATGTTATATCCTTTTTTATCTCATATCATAAGTTTTTACCCAAAGAACAGCCCCTATTTCTATCGATTTTTCCTCTCCATTGTATCTTATTTTTTTTGCATCTTCATTAAGGGCGGCAAATCCCCACCAACCTGCTTTGGGCATAGCATAGGTAAATACACCATTTTCATCTGCTTTTACCACCTGGGTAATCATTGGCTCAGCAGGTATATCGATTTCATTCCCTTGGTTATAATACTCTATTTCTACTTCCGAGAAAGGAACCGGCTTTCCGTTTACCTTAACAATTCCTTGAAAAACATTACCAGTCCAAAGTCCGTAAGGTCTACTCAATGGGATAATTTCTGTCTTTAATCCTATCTCTTCATCCCATCCAACTTCCATTCCAAAAGCATTGACAATGACTTTTGAATAATGGATGATAAAACAATCCTCTGCCGGCTCCCAATAGGGTTGGGGCTCTACAAAAAAGATGTAATCTCCGGGACGTTTTATTTGATAATTGGCCTCCCAAAAAGTACAATTATCAATTTTTTTCTTCTTCAGGATATTTAACAAATCAATTTTCTCACCTTGAATCACTAATCCACATCTTACGGGTTTTTCCATATTCATGTAATCCCCTTCCATAGGATGCATAAATTTTATGCCTAATTGAATGTTTTTTTCATCCTCCTTAGTCACCATATCATCCGATGGAATGATCATTCCGAAATGAGAATAGGCTATTAATAAGTTTCCAAATAAAATGAGAATTATTAAACTTACCATTAAAATTATTTTCAACTTTGTCCTCCGCATTTTTTCCTCCATTGTTTTGATATTTTTGTAATTAAAATAGTCGTTAGCACTAAATAGATAATGTAATCTGCCATAAGCACTTATAGAAATACACCCCTATTTTTTTCACCTCTTGAATCTTAAATGCTTCTCTTCTGCACGATATACTGCATACTAATTATTTTTTCGTGTTACTAATAAAGTAAAAATAAATAATCGTTTCCGATATTTAACGCTATATAACACTGATGGCAGTAACAAATCCTACTCCTATGACAATTCTTTACCAGTTGTTGCTATTGATAAAGCTCCGTATTTTACTCCTTTGGCTGCTCTTAGTGTATTGCTTAATTTTTTGGTCTCTTCTGCTTTTCCTTTTACAACTATTATCTCCAGGCAATTATCATGGTCCAAATGAATGTGTTGGCTGGAGATAATCAGATGATGAAAGTTATGTTGGATATCGGTCAATTTGTTCAATAATTCTCTTCGGTGATGATCGAATACTAAGGTAATGGCTCCTGCTACTTCCTTCCCTTGGTCCCATTCTTTCTTTACTAGATTTTCCCGGATTAAATCTCTAATCGCCTCTGAACGATTAGAATAAGATTTCTCATTAATTAGCTTATCAAATTTTTCTAATAGTTTCTTTTCCAGAGATACACCAAAGCGAACAATTCCAGACATCAATTTCCCCTGTTGATATTACTTTTTTAAAAATAATAACACAATATGCTTATTTGTCAAAATTTTTCAACAAAATGGTTAAAAAGGGGACAGGCTACTTAATTA
>CBFCZX010000079.1:0-7209 GCA_965602765.1 uncultured Atribacterota bacterium
CATTATGATCACATGAGCGGACTGTATGCTTTATTAGGACACTTTAGAATTATTGAGAGGAAGGATTTAATAGATATATTTTACCCTGAGAAATGCAAAGAACCTTGGGAGCTAATACAAGCTTTCAAACGGAGTTATAATGATTATTCTTTTCAAATCAAAATACATGAAGTAAAAGACGGAGACGAGATTAATCTAAATGGGCTAAAAGTGAAAATATACAAGATGCGTCATTGGGCAGCTGTAGGAGTTAATCGAATTTTGCATCCGGACGTAGCAGTCGGGTATCAATTTATTTATCATGGAAAAACCATTGCAATCAGCGGTGATACCGGAATGTGTTCCGGTTTAATCGAATTGGTTCGAGGGGTTGATGAAGCTTATATTGATTCAACTTTAACTGAGGAAGAAGTGACAGATTCCCTTCTAAATCATTTGCACTTAACCAAAAAAAAGGCAGAAGAAATTGGAAAACTTGCTAAGAAATATATTCCGATTCATTTACAGAAAAATGCAGATAATTAATAAGAGAAATGAAAAATATAATAAAAATAAATTTATATAAAAGGTAAATTAATAAAAATGAAATTGAAAAATTTTGATGTTGTTTTATTAGGGCATTTTGCCATAGATAATGATGTGGTAGACGGTGTAGAAAAAGAAGTTACCGGAAGTGCAGTTTATCATGGAGCATTCGCACTTAATGCAATCGGTGCAAAAGTAGCAGTTGTAACAAAACTTGCTAAAAAACATTTTCCCATGTTAAGTATATTTAAAGATGCAGGTATTTCTGTATTCCCAACAGAATCAGAAGAAACAACGGGTATAAGAAATGTATATTCAACCGATGATCCGGATAACCGTAAGAGTTACTTTATCAGGTCTGCCGCACCTTTTTGCGAAACAGATTTTCCATCTGATTTGAGTGCTAAAGTGATTCATATTGCCTCGTTAATGCAAAAGGAAGTACCGGTGGATATGTTAAAAAAATTATCTAAAATAGCAGATCTTAGTATTGATGTTCAGGGCTTTATGAGAACAAGAGAGGGAGATAAGCTTATTTTAAAAGATTGGAAAGAAAAAGCAGAAATCATTCCTTATTTAAAATATTTAAAAGCGGATATCACCGAAGCTACTACTTTAACCGGTACTTCGGATTCACACATAGCGGCAAAAATATTAGCACAATTAGGAGCAACAGAAGTTATACTTACCCAAAAAGAAGGTGTGCTTTTACATTTGGATGGGAGATTTTACGAAGCCCCCTTTTCTCCAAAATCTTTAAAGGGGCGCAGCGGTAGAGGAGATACCTGTATTTCCACTTATATTGGCAAACGCTTAACTTTAGACCCTTATCCGGCGTTATGTTTTGCAGCTGCTTTAACAACCTTAAAATTGGAAAAAGAAGGGCCATTTAGGGGGAATGTAAAGGATGTAGAAGCTATTCTTGAAAAAAGCAGATAATAAATGGTATTAATTTAGCAAATGCATAAAAGATGATTACTTAAATTAATAAAGTTGTGTGTAAAGTTTACAATAAATAAATTGTGTGTTATATACTTACCCTGAGTAGTTTTAATGGAACCGGTTTAATTATTTATTTATGGATTAAAAAGAAGAAAGGAAATTTAAATCATGGAAAATATCAATGTAGGCGTTATCGGAGTAGGAAGAATTGGAAGCATGCATACACGAAATTTAAAATATCAGGTCTCCGGGGTAAATGTGTTAGGAGTTGCTGATGTATTTGAAAAAACTGCCCAAAAATTAGCCAAAGAACTTTCGATACCTATTGCTGAAAAAGATTATCATCACTTATTGGAAAATAAGGATATTGACGCTGTTATCATTTGTTCATCGACTGATACCCATGCGCAAATTATATCCGAGGCAGCGCAAGCCGGAAAGCATATTTTTTGTGAAAAACCTATTGCTTTGAACTTGAAGAAAATTGATGAAGCTATTTTAGCTGTAGAAAAAGGAGGAGTAAAGCTCCAAATAGGTTTTAACCGTCGTTTTGACCCGAGTTTTAGAAAAGCAAAACAATTGGTTGCGGAAGGAAAAATTGGCATTCCTCACTTGGTGCGAATTTCCAGCAGAGATCCTGAACCTCCTCCCATTGAGTATGTGAAGGTATGCGGAGGAATTTTTTTAGATATGATGATTCACGATTTTGATATGGCTCGCTATCTTTTAGACCAGGAAGTGATAGAATTAATGGCAATGGGAAATTGTCTGGTTGACCCGGCTATCGGGAAAGCTGGAGATGTTGATACAGCCATTGTTTCTCTAAAATATGAAGGCGGAGCGTTAGGAGCGATAGATAATAGCCGCCAGGCAGTTTACGGTTATGACCAAAGAATAGAAGTCTTTGGATCAAATGGTTGCGTAATCGTTGGAAATAAAAAACCAACAGAGGTAGAATTAAGCGGAGCTTTAGAAGTCAAAAGTGATAAACCGGTATTTTTCTTTATTGAAAGATATACAGAATCTTATTTGGCAGAGATGGCATCATTTGTACGTTGTATACAAGAAGATACTCCACCCTTAGTAAATGGACATGATGGAAAAATGGCTGTTCTTATGGGCTATGCTGCTCAAGATTCTCTGATAAAAAAGAGTTTAAAAAAAGTAAATTTTGATTATTAAAATAAAAAATAAAGGTTGATTATGAATACGACAATTAAAGATGTGGCAAAATTAGCAGGAGTTCATGCTTCTACCGTTTCCAGAGTTATAAATAATGATTCTCGGATTAGTGAAAAAACTAAAAATAGAGTGCTTTTGATTATTAATAAATTAGGTTATACTCCGAATGCTGTTGCCCGGGGATTAAAGACAAAAAGGACTTATACCTTGGGGATGCTAATTCCTGATATCACCAATCCCTTTTTTGCTGAAATAGTTCGAGGTGTAGAAGACGCAGCAAATAAAAATAGTTTTAATGTTATATTGTGTAATACTGATGACAAGTTAAAAAAAGAGAAAATTTACCTGGAGATATTAAAAGGGAAAAGAGTTGATGGTTTCATTTTAGGTACAGCGCATGTGAAAGACAAAAGCATTCTAGAACTAGAGAAGAAAAAATTTCCCTATATATTAATTTCCCGAAATATTGAAAAATTAAATAAAAATTGTATCATTGTCGATGATGTAGAAGGTGGAATCATGGCTACTGAATATTTAATTAAAATGGGTCATCGTCGAATTGCACATATCACTGGGCCTCTTAAGACCAGATCAGCGCTTAATAGATTAAAAGGTTATAAATTAGCTTTAAAAAAACATGACATTGAATACAGTGATGAATTAGTAGGAGAAGGTGATTTTAGGATAAAAGGCGGTTATCAAGTTATGAAAAGATTTTTAAAATTAGCTGAGCCACCCACTGCTATATTTGCCGCCAATGATTTGCTGGCTTTAGGAGCTATGCAGGTTATTCAAAAAAAGAATTTTCGTATTCCGGAAGATTTTTCAGTAATAGGTTTTAATGATATTAAACTAGCATCTTTTGTTTATCCTCCTTTGACTACTATTCGACAACCGATGCTGGAGATGGGAGGATTGGCAGTAAAGACATTAATAAAGATAATAGAGAAAGGAGAATTTACTCAAAGAAAAGAAGTATTGGAATCTAGATTAATTATTAGAGAATCTTGTAAAAAAGTAAATATAGAATAAAAAAGGAGAAGAGAGAAATGAAAACTATAACTTTATGTGCTGATTGGGAACCTAAGCCAGGTTTTAAATTAGGTGCAAAAGATATTGACAAGAAACTGACTTATTTGGGAAGCAAAGTTTGGAAAAATCCGGAACTTAAAATAGTAGAAAAAAGTATACCTAAAATTGGACCTACTGAACTTTTAATCAAAGTTAAGGCTTGTGGAATATGTGGTAGTGATGTGCATATGGCTCAACCTGATGATGATGGTTATATTTGGTATCCCGGACTCACTGCTTTTCCGGCAACATTAGGTCACGAATTTTCTGGAGTTGTAGTGGAAGCCGGAAAAGAAGCGATTAACAAAAGAACCGGTAAAAGATTCGAAGAGGGAGAAGCAGTTACAGCTGAAGAAATGTTCTGGTGTGCTTCTTGCAGGCCCTGTGCTGATGGTTATCCTAATCATTGTGAGAAGCTACAGGAGATTGGGTTTAGTTGTGATGGTGCTTTTGCTGAATATACAAAAGTAGATTCCCGCTATGTTTGGAGCCTCGAAGAATTAAAAAGAGTTTATAAAGGGGATGATTTATTTCTTGCTGGTAGTGTAGTTGAACCTACTTCGGTTGCTTATAACGCAGTTATTGAAAGAGGGGGAGGGATAAGGCCCGGAGACAATGCAGTCATTTTAGGCGGAGGTCCTATTGGTCTTGCAGCAGTAGCTATCATGAAAAAAGCAGGAGCTTCAAATGTAATTCTTTCTGAACCATCTGAATCAAGAGCAAATTTGGGTAAATTAATGGGTGCTGACCATACCATCAATCCCCTTAAAGAAGATTTTGCAGAAAGGGTATTAGATATAACCGGTGGTTTGGGGGCTAAGCTGTATTTGGAAGCAACGGGTTTACCTGATGTTGTATGGGCTGATATTGAGAAATCAATCTGGGAAGGAAAAATGATTAATAGTACGGTAGTGATAGTTGCTCGAGCTGATAAGAAAATTCCGGTAACCGGAGAAGTCTTCCAGGTAAGAAGAGCATCCATAGTAGGGTCCCAGGGCCACTCCGGCCACGGAACATTCCCTAGAGTGATCAGTTCGATGGCATCCGGTATGGATATGATTCCCATAATTACAAAGAAAATCAAATTTGAAGAAGTTATTGAAAACATAGTTTTGCTAAGAACTGATAGATCAGAGTGTAAAATTACCTGTTTATTTTAAAAACTTATTTTAGAGAAAGGAAAAAGTAAAATGACTGATAATAATAAAAAATGGCTGACCACTGACTATCCTCAAATCTTTTTTGAAAATAGCCAAGTAGGTCGATTAAAAAAAGAGTTATTTGATGCTCCGATGAACAAAATAGAAGGAATACTGAAGGAATACAAAATACCTTCTCCTCCTGAATTAGGAAAAGC
The DNA here is from genome assembly GCA_965602765.1 of uncultured Atribacterota bacterium. Classification (GTDB taxonomy): domain Bacteria; phylum Atribacterota; class Phoenicimicrobiia; order Phoenicimicrobiales; family Phoenicimicrobiaceae; genus JAYEGH01. The sequence continues at coordinate 5,078 of CBFCZX010000079.1, forward strand.
CGGGAGTTATATCCAGACAACTCCCCGCATGCACGTCATAGAAAACCGGCGTAAAAACGATTTTGTCTTTGTTCCGGTTGGATGTACGGAATGTCATGGTGATTATGCCAATAGTGGATTGGACACATTTATGGTCACTCAAATATGTGAAGGGATACATCGTTATATTGAAAAAAGAGATGGAGTAGGTTGTAGTTTAGCTCTTCCTCCCCTTAATTATGGCGGTCATCCTTATCATCACTTCGGGATGGCTGGCACAGTTATTATGCCGGAAGACGTTGTAAGGGAAACGATAATTAATGTCATGTACGGACTCTGGAATGATGGCTTTCGTAAACAAGTGTGGGTCAACAATCATGGGCAATTATGGATATTGGAATCCGCTCTGCAGGAATTCTGCAAGCGATACCAGTTACCAGGCATTTATCGGGTCATTGATTGGCATCGAGCAATTCGAGAGTTTTTTATTCCTATTAATAGAGAGGATAGCATTACTACTGATTTTATTCATGCCGCCGAAGCAGAAGCATCTGTGGCTCAATTGCTATTTCCTGAGATGTTAGATATGAAATATGCAGTAGATACCGAAGGTGACTCATTGTTGCCCGGTGGTCACTTTGACACTTCAGTAGATCCCTATCGTCGACCTCAGGGATGGCAACAGGGTGAAGGACAATCTGCCATTGAAAGATCTGCTGTACCGGAAGGAGTCGTGGGGTGCCCGACACGGGCAAATGCTGAAAAAGCAAAACGTCCTATCGCTACTATTCTAAAGTATTTAACTTTAGTTCACGATGAAATTATGCAAACTTATCCGGCAGGCAAATTGCCTCCGGTTGAAAAAATAAGCTTGCGTGACCCCAAAGAATTGGAACCATTCTTAAAAGAACCTATGAGTAAAGGTTGGAAATCTGTTTTTGAATTACCTTATATCGGACAGATAAATAGTTTGTAGTGAATATAAATATAGTAAGGACCATGCTTGTATCGGGTTATTAGATAAAAAAATTAGAGAAACGTTTAGCATGCAGGGGCGTATTTTTATACGCTCTTTAACAATTATAATTTTGACCGATGTTTAAAATAGGTCTTTTGTTTGTCTATATATCCTTTACTTTTCCCTTGGGTTAGACGGGGTCATTTAGTAGATTGGTTGATTTATTGCCCATGACAAAGGTGAGGGGTAGAACGATTAAAATATCAAATTAAATAAATTCAATTTCTCTTAGTATAAATTTAATTTAATTGGAATGGAGAATTTAATGATAAAAAAAAGCATTGTAGTTTCGACTTCTTCAACCAAGTTTTCTGCTTTGGCTTTTAAAGAAGATTTAAAAGACAGTATTAAAAAAGTTGCAGACTTGGGATTTGATGGCGCCGAGTTAGCCGTGAGAAATCCTAAAAATGTGGATTTGGAGAATATGATTAGTCTGTTAAAAGAAAATCATTTAGAGGTACCGGCAATTGGTACAGGGCAGGCTTATGGGGAAGAAGGATTAAGTTTTTCTAATCCTGATAAAAAGATAAGAAAAATGGCAGTTGAAAGAATTAAAGATCAGATTGTTTTTGCTTCTCATTTTAATGCAATCGTTATTATCGGTTTGATAAGAGGAACCATTGAAGAAAATGTTGTTCGAGTTGATGCTGAAAATTGGTCTATTGATTGTCTGAGAGAATGTGCAGAGTTTGCAAAAGACTATAATATCCGACTTAGTTTAGAACCGGTCAATCGGTATGAGAGTAATTTTATTAATACATTGGAAGAAGGAATTGAATTTATTAAACGGATCGGAGTAAAAAATTTAGGCATATTGGCAGATACATTTCATATGAATATAGAGGAAATATCTATCTACGATAGTATTATCAAAGCAAAAGATTATATCACTCATGTTCATTTTGCTGACAGCAATCGTTGGGCACCAGGTTGTGGCCATCTTGATTTTACAAAGATAGTACAGACTTTAAAAAAAATAGGTTACCAGGGATATGTTTCTGCGGAGATTCTTCCTCTTCCCGACCCTGATAACTGTGCCCGTCTTACTGCCGAACACTTAAATAAAATTGAATTTTAAATAATGTTTTTAACTAAGACAGTATGCTCGATCAATGAACATGCTATTTTAAAAGAA
>CBFCZX010000080.1:0-7118 GCA_965602765.1 uncultured Atribacterota bacterium
CATAGATTAATAATTATGTTGTATAATTAATATAGTAAAATATATTCTATTGTAGAATACAATTAATAAATGAGAAAAAAACATCAAGTATATATTGATATATTTGTTTGCGAGTGTAAATGAAATGGTGCTCTTATTATGTGACGTTCTGAAAAAAAGACAATTGTCTATATAATTAGGAGGAATTTCATGAAAAAAATACTAACCCTACTCTTCTTTTTGTTATTTTCCACAAGTATTTTTGCTAATCAATTAAATGTGACCATTGAGATTAGTGAAGTGTTACCCAATCAAGGTAAAATTATTATGGCTATTTATAATTCCAAAAGTAATTATAAAAAGAATATACCTTACAAAAAACTAACGGTTGAATCTACTTCCGCTACTCTATTGGTAGAAGAAATATTGCCAAGTGGAGAATATGTTATATCTATGTTTCAGGATAAAAATGGGAACGGAAAACTTGATACTTACATTTTTCGGATACCTAAAGAGCCAATAGGGATAACTAATTATTTCAAAAAAGGAATCCCTGGAAGATTCAAGAAATTAAAAGTACAAATTAATGAAGATAATATGATTATTAAGATTAAGATGATACATTATGGAAAGAACTAGTGAGTAGTATCTGATCCCTATTATTCTATGAATTCTTTTACGAACTGAATTGATTTTTTTTAAAAACAGTCAATAAAGGGGAGCTATGAATAACAATAACAACTTTAACTTATCCGGTTTAAGCAACATTCAGATAAAGGAATTATGGTCCAAGACTTATAACAGGGATGGCAAGCCGGATTGGTCTCATATATTTCCATATTACCACGAAGAAATAGTATTCAAGGATACGATTCAAAAAATAGTAGGAATTGATGAATTCAAGAATCTTTGTAAAAGGCTAACAGCCAGATGTCAACAACTCAAGATGAATATCCCTTCAATCGTAAAAGAAGATAATATCATTTTTATGGAATGGGAAATGACTATGATTTTCAAAAAATATCCCAGTTCCACCATTTATGGAACGACGAGACTTACCCTTCACCAAGACGGAAGAATCATTGAGCAAAGGGATTATTATGATTTATGGGGAGACATATTCGATAATATCCCCTGGTTCGCAAAACCATACAGAAGATTTTTGAAAAAGAAATTCGGTTAGGGAGATTTTATCTTGTTTAAATATTTAAAACAGTATCAATGGTCTGACATCAAACAAATGATAGCTAATAATCGTGCGAAGCAGCTTCAGAGTGATGTAAACCTGAAAGGGAAATGGTGTGTCTTAACCGGGGCTACTTCCGGGGTGGGATGGGAAGCCGTAAAAGCATTGGCTGCTCATGAAGCCTCTATTTTAATGATTAACCGTAATCAGGAAAAATCAGAAAAAGCCTGTGAACACATTCGCTCTACTTACCATGTCAAATGCGATTATCTGATTGCTGATTTTACAAATTTGGAAGAAGTGCATAAGGCAGCTGACTATTTGAGCCATTCAGACCAACAGATAGATATTCTCATTAATAATGCCGGCATGTATTGCACAAAGAAAACCTACACCAAAGACCATTTAGAAACCGTATTTTGCGTTAACCACCTTGCTTCTTTTATTATCACTTACAAGCTGATGGAAAAACTTAAAAAGAATTCTGCATCACGAATCATTCAGGTTAATTCCCAGGGACACCGTTTTAATGGTTTAAATATCAATGACCTGAATTGGGAGAAAAGGCATTACATCGGATTACGGGGTTATGGGGCTTCCAAAACTGCACAGCTGCTGACGGTCTGGGAATTTGCCGATTTACTGAAGGGCTCGGGAGTCACCATCAATGCCATGCATCCCGGAGCGGTAAAGAGTGGTATTGGAGAAAACAACGGCCCTCTGTATCGATGGTATAAGCACCATTTTGTAACGAGATTTTTAGCGGAACCCTCTATTTCAGGGCAGGCCATTCACTATCTTGCGGCAGCACCGGAATTGTCCGATGTCACCGGGCAGTATTTCAATCTGACACTTAATGAAAAACCTTCACCACATGCTTTGGATAGGGAAGTAGGTAAAGAAGTATGGACGATGAGTAAAAAGTTAGCCGGCTTATTGTAAATCAGAATTTGTAAAAAGGACTGATTTTTAAAGATAAATCAGCAAATAATTTTGTAAAACAGTTTCAAGGAGAATCAATTTGAATATGGAGAATCAATTGGAATATAATGTCATTATCGTAGGAGGAGGAATGGCAGGGCTGACCGCTGCCGCATTTGCGGCAGATGCCGGATATTCTGTTCTCATCTGCGAAAAAGAAAATCAGCTCGGGGGTTTGATTAATTCGTTCGATAAAAACGGTTTTACCTTTGATAGGGGAATTCGGGCTATAGAGAATTCAGGCATTGTATTCCCCATGCTGAAGAGCCTGGGCATCGACATTGAATTTGTGAAGAGCCGGGTTTCGGTGGGAATTGAAGACAGGGTAATCGACATCATTTCAGAAGAAAACCTTAAGGATTACTATGAGCTTTTAGTCAGTTTTTACCCTGAAAACATCGATGATGTAAAAAGAATCATCAATAATATCAAAACGGTTATGAAATATATGAAAGTCTTGTATGGCATAGAGAATCCCATCTTTAAAGATTTGAAACATGACCGGAATTTTCTGTTTAAAGTACTACTGCCCTGGATAGGAAAATTTATCTTTACCATTGGCAAGATTAACCACATGAATACACCGGTGGAAAAACATTTAAAAACGTTCACCGGAAACCAATCGCTTGTAGATATCATCAGCCAGCATTTTTTTAAAAAAACACCCGCTTTTTTTGCCATGGGTTATTTTAGTCTCTATCTGGATTATAGTTATCCTCTTGGAGGGACGGGGATGATTCCCCGTAGAATGGAAGAATTTTGCGTCAATAGAAAAGCAGAAATAAGGAAGAACACTAAAATTGTAGCCCTTAATCCCGATAATCATTCGGTGACAGATGGACAGGGGAAAGTGTACTTTTATAAAAAGTTGATTTGGGCATCTGATCAAAAATACATGTATAAGTGCATAGACACAGATAATATTTCAAACCGGAAGGCAAAGGAAAAGACCATTGCCAGGAAGAACGAAATTAAAGAGAAAATAGGAGGGGATAGTGTTTTTACGCTTTATCTTTCTGTTGACTTGCCTCCGTCATATTTCTCGGAAATATCAAACGGACATTTTTTTTATGCACCTCTGAGAATGGGATTGGGGGAAAATATATATTCAGAGCTTAACCGGCTGCTTTCCTTACAGTCAAAGAACCCCACTGAAAAAACCCTGGAACAGATAAAAAATTGGATCTCAAAATACATCAATTACACAACACTTGAAATATCCATTCCGGTGCTCAAAGATAAAAACCTTGCGCCTTCAGGAAAAACCGGTTTGATAATAAGTGCGTTATTCGATTATAATTTGTGTAAAATAATAGATGAACAGGGATTGTATAGTGAAATAAAAGTATATATCGAAAACTGCATGATTGACGCACTTTCAAAGTCAATCTATCCCCGAATCCGTTCAACCATCATGGACCGCTTTTCATACTCGCCATTATCAATTGCAAAAAAAACGGGAAGTTCCGAAGGAGCTATTACCGGATGGGCCTTTACAAATAAAGGCATGCCGGCAGTCAATAAAATGCAAAATGTTTCAAAATCAGTGTTAACACCACTGAATGATATTTCCCAGGCAGGACAGTGGACTTATAGTCCTTCAGGTCTGCCCATTGCCATATTAACCGGGAAATTGGCTGCAAAACGGGTTATTTCACAATTAAAAAAGAGAAAATAAAGTTAAAGAGCTCAGGTCTCAACATTTGAAATTTTAGTTTTTCAATATCAAATGTTGAGACCTGAGCCAAACAAATAGATAGCAGAATATATTGGCATGAATATAGTACAGTGAACAGGAAGATTTAAAAAATTTAAGCGGGAAGATAAGAAGTGATTTTTCAAACCTGACCCCTTTATTGTTTACACAGATAGGACTAAGATATTTTGTAATGCCTGTAATGAGTATTATGGTTGGAGCATCTTTAGCAAATAAAAAGTAGGAAGAAACTATGGAATCCTTAAATAAAATTTTAGAACAGGGACGATTGTTTGTTCCGCTTCTTGAGGTGTAGATTGGTAATAAAAAATTACTAAAATTGTTTTAATATCTGATTCCGCTACTCTGGGGAATCTGCAAAAATGTCATATAAAAAGAGGGATGAGACATGAGAAAAGAAGCAAGAAGAATAGAAAGTAAATCATCAAGAACTGCAGGATTTATCTGCATGTATAGAGCTGCATCCTATCTCGAGAAAAATAAATGCTACCAATCGGATGATTACATCGCACCGAAACTGCTTCCGGGACCGATTAAGTTCCTTGTAAGTAACAAACTTATTAATTTCAGATGGTCGTTCTTCCCAAGAGGAATTTATGAATATGTTATTGCCAGGACAAAATACATTGATAATATTTTTAAAGAATCAATCGAAAAAGGCATTGAGCAGATACTTCTATTCGGAGCCGGATTTGATACGAGAGCAGTGCGTTTTGCTGGCATAAATAAGAACACAAAAATTTTCGAACTGGATACAATTCATACGCAAAAAGCAAAAATAGAACAGTTTAAGAAAAGAAAAATTTTCATTCCCAAAAATACTATTTTTATACCGATTGATTTCAACGTTGATTCAGTATCTGAAAAACTGGCATCAAATGGATTTATGCAGAATAAGACCACCCTATTTATCCTGGAAGGTATTATTCAATATTTGAAAGAAGAAGCAGTCGATGAATTATTTAAAATGTTATATGAACTTTCAGCATTTGGAAGTAAGGTGGTTTTCGATTATATTTACGCATCAGTATTGAGAAAAGAAAATATTTATTACGGTGAAAAGAATATTTATAAAAAAGTAAATGATGCCCGGGAACCGTGGTTATTCGGAATCGAAAAAGGAGACATAGAAGCATTTGTAAGAAAATACAAATTTAACTTAATTCAGGATTTAAATCCTGAAGCTTTGGAGAAAATGTTTTTTAGTGATAAACAGGGTCATATTGTTGGAAGAATCAATGGGACGCACTGCATTGCCTATGTCAAAAAATAGGTTCATATCATGGAATAAAACAAAATAGAAAGTAGAATATATTGGCGTAAATATACTACAGTGAGCAGGCTGAGTAAAAAATAAAGGTGAAAAGTAAACGTACAGATTAACCGGGTAAAACACCTGCATGAGGAGATTTTATGAATCAGGCATTGATTATCATGGCAGTTATAGTCATATTGATGATCTTATATTTCTATCTGAAAAGGAATCGTAAGGGAGGGGGAAAATTACATACTTTATGGCAGGAATGTCGCCGAAAACTTCACCTTCCCCCAAAAATTGCCGATGAAACCATTCAAAGATATATAGATAGCTTGAAAAAAAGTCATCCCAATCACACAGAAGAATGGTATCTGGAAAAGATTATTTATGATTTAGACAGAGATCGCAGATAGAAATTACTTAATTATCGGGTATAAAAAACCATCCCTTGTCGCATAAGGACTCAGATTTTAAAGATTCACAAGACTGTTAAGAATCAACAAATAGGTTTACAGATAATCTCGTTAATTCTTAATGACTTTACCTTGGTACTGGATGCTGCAGTAGCCACAACTGCAAAATCTGCTCCAATATGCGTCCCGGCAACCACGATCACTTTTTCACCCATATGTATACAGCCGCCATCACAGGTCATCATAGTTATCTCAACACACACTTTCATCCCCTGACCACAAACTCGAAGAATATTAGCTAATGCCATCGGTGCATTGGTACCGTACAAGTTACCGGTATCAAATAGCATCGTTCCAAAGTGGACAATGTGTTTCTTTTCCTGTAATTCTTTTATTAATTCCTGTGGAAATCGATTCCCTTCCTCCGTCAAACTAAATTGCCAGGGAACCACCACTAAATGAATACCCTTCCCTTCAACAGCATCTAAGAATGCTTTGGCAGTGTAGCCTGTGGTAGATGCCAGAACAATCTTGTTGATATTTCTTGATTTTGCTCTTTCCAGAACTAATTTTATCACTTCGGCTGTATTTTCTTTTCCTGGTTTTTCAAAATAAACAATTTTTTCTTCCATTTTTTTTACCTCTCTTATTTATAATATAAAACATTATCATTTTACTAAAGTATAAGTACCGGAATCAAATATTTATTCTTAATAAAGTTAAGGGAAGCGAAGTGAGGGCTTACAATTTCACAAAATATAAAATTAAAGAAGTGATATTGCAGACCTAGCCGATTATCTGGTAACAAAAAAATAAATTGCCACATATAATCATAGTGCTTATAATCAAGGCATATAGCAGAGTTATTATCATTCTTTACGTTGGACGGATATCTAAAATATGACTTTATAAAATTTCTTTTTAGGGAAAGTTTATATTTTAGGATATGTCAGATATCTAATACTTTTGCAATTTAACCTCATTTTGGTTATGATAAATAAAAATATTAAAGTCTGTAATTCATGCAGAAAATTTTCGGTTTCTCAAAACACTTTCTTAAATGTAGGGAATCAGGATGAAAGGTAATGAAAAAATGGATGGACAAAATCAATTGCCGAATTTTAAAATACCCTTTTTATTTTTAGGACTATCAATAATTGCAGCCGCTTTAATATTTGGACTCTTTTTTTATCAAAGCAGGTTAACCCGTGATTATGTAGAAGTGGTTGGGGCAGCAACAGAGCATTTTGAATCAGATATTGTTAAATGGAATATGGTCTTTGAAGAAAACACCGACCTGGGAAATATAGGTGAGGGATATCGTAAAATTAAATATAAAAGAGACCGGCTAATGAAGATTTTAAGCGGTCAGGAAATTTCTGAAGAAGAAATCAATATCAAACCGATCAATATACAAAAACGCTGGGAAGACGGGAAAATTGCAGGATATACACTTCAACAACCGCTATTTATCATTTCAGAAAGCATTGAAATGATAGAGAGACTTGCCCTGAATCCTGACGAGCTACTGGAAAATAATATTTTTTTCCAGGTATCATCGTTGGAGTATTTTTATTCTAAAAT
>CBFCZX010000081.1:0-7110 GCA_965602765.1 uncultured Atribacterota bacterium
TAAGGAGAAAATGATAGATATGACAATATTGGAAGAAATGAAAGGTGCTCGAATTCTGGTTGACATTTGTGGTGTAGTCAGAATTGGAGAAAAAGTTGTAATTGCCACTGATACAGATAAGTTACAGATTGCTGATATCATTGCTAAAGCCTGTATCGAACGTGGGGCTGAACCGATTACACTTAGTATGATTCCCAGGAAAAATCATGGTGAAGAACCGCCTATACCCTTTGCTGCGACTCTCAGAGAAGCTGACGTAGTTTTTGCAGTGACCTCATTTTCGCTATTTCATACAAATGCAAGGATTGAGGCTTGTAAAAAGGGAGTTCGATGGGTGAATCTTCCGGATTTTTCCATGCAGATGCTGCGTGAAGGGGGGCTTTTTGTAGATTTTCATAAGCAGAGGGTGAAAGCGGAAAAGATTGGTCAGATTTTGTCTTCCGGTTCGTCGGTGCGGGTAATAACAGATAAAGGTACTAATATTCAGTTTTCAATTGCGGGAAGAGATGCAATTGTAGAATCCGGTATTTCCGATAAACCTGGAATGGTTAATTCTCCCCCCGATATTGAGTGTTCCATCGCACCTTTAGAGGGAACTGCAAAGGGAAAGATTTTAATTGATGGAAGTATTGTCTTACCAGGTTTGGGGCCATTAAAGGAAAATGTGATTTTACGTATTTTAGGGGGTTCTGTTATAGAAATTGAAGGTTCTGAAGAGGCTATTCTGTTTAAAAAAATTTTAAAAAGTGCACAAGAGAAAGAAGTCTATAACATAGGAGAATTTGGTATTGGATTGAATCCTAAGTGCAAAATTTGTGGGAGCATGCTGGAAGACGAAGGTGTTTATGGAACCATCCATTTTGGTATCGGAGATAATCATACTATGGGCGGATATGTCGAGGCTTCAATGCACACTGATGTTGTTGTAAAAAATCCTACTGTTTTTATTGATGAAAAAATGGTTATAAAATCTGGGAAACATATTTATTAAAGTAGGTATTGATTGGTTAAAAAAGTTAATAGAAAATGGGAAAAATGTTAGCAAGCACTGAAATTAAGGTGGCTCGGACGTATCTTTCAATAAAAAGCATAATATAATCTTTCAGATGAATTTAAGGATTATATAGAAAATCGTGGAGTCGAATCATATTAAATATTCTGTAAAAGAACTGAAAATGAGAATTTGCTTTGAGGTCACTATGTTATCTTTTTGAATTCATAGTATCTAATAGATATACTTTTTTCTTGCTTAGTTAGGCTTAATATGAATGCGGAAAATATAGATACAGAAAGGAGGTGAAAAATTTACAGAAAATTTAACCAAATAAGTAGAGCAATTTGGTTAATTAAGAAGGATAACAAAGAAGGAGGTGGTAATTTATTGATTATAGAAATACAGTATCAATATAGAAACATACTGTAATGTAAATGTAGGAGAAAAATAAATTTATTTAGTAAAGGAGAAAAAATAATGAAAAAGTATTTAAAGTTTTTTACTATAATGCTGGCAGTGCTGGCAGTAATGATGTTCTCTCTTTCAGTAAATGCAGAAGTAGTTAAATGGGATTTACCTACAGTTTGGTCAGCCACGAATTATCAGAGTAGGTGTCTCAAAATCTTTGCTGATGAAGTAAAGGAGGCAACGGATGGCCAAGTAGAAATCATTCTCCATTATGGAGGAGCTCTTGGTTACAAAGGTCCGGAAATGCTCTCTGTTGTCCGTGATGGTCTTGTCCCAATCGGAGATGTACTGAAAAATGCGCAGACAGGTGAAGAAAAGTTTTTCGGTATTACATCCTTACCTTTTCTAGCCCCCGGTGTAGTTGAATTACGAATGTTACAATTTTTTACACGTCCTGTAGAGGATAAGTTGGCAGAAAAGCATAACCAAAAGATGCTATACCAGGTACCCTGGCCAAGCCGGAACGTGTATACCAAAAAAGAGATTAATACTTTGGAGGATTTAAAGGGTTTGAAAATTCGTACGGTGAGTAAAGAGGATACTGATTTATTTACTCTCCTTGGAGCAAGCCCTATTCAGATGCCCTGGGGTGAAGTGGTAACCAGTTTGGCAACAGGTGTCATTGATGGTGTAGCAACTTCCAGTGCATCGGGTGTAGATGGAAAATTTTGGGAATTTACCGGTTATGCTAGTAGATGGAATTGGCACAGTTCATGTGATATGGTCAATGTGAATCTTGATGCCTGGAACAAGCTTTCTCCGGAATTGCAAAAAATTATTGAGACAAAAGCACGTGAACTCGAACCGCAATTCTGGAAATTAGCCGTTGAAGAAAACAAAGAAAAGGAAAAAATATTAATAGAGAAAGGTATTAAGGTTTATGATCCGAACCCGGAACTTAAAAAAATATTTGCAAAACTTTCCAGTCAAATTTGGCAGGACCACATGAATGAAGTTCCTGAATCCATAAAGGTTATTGAAGATTACTTGGCAATAATGGAATAAGGGAAAAACGATTAATTTACCGTAAATACTTGCATGGATTTGAAAATCTAAGAAATGAAAATAGGCAGGTTGATAATTTTAAAGCTTTATGTTTTTATTTATTAACCTGCCTTGAAAGAAGGTGTGTCAGGTGAAAGAAAAAGTTATTGCTTTAGCAAAAATTCTTGATAATATTACCTTTAAATTAAATGGGTTGAGCGGTATTTGCATAAGTGTTATCACAATATTTATTTTGGCGGAAATAATTGCAAGGAAATTTTTTAATTACGGTTTTCTATTTGTATTGGAAGTGAGTTCCTATTTACTAGCAACATCTTGGTTTCTTTCAGCAGCCTATACTTTACGTACCAATGGACATATAAGGATTAACGTTCTTACAAGTGTTATAAAAACTGATCGTGCAGCTCGATTTGTTGATATATTCGCCACAGTCTTAGGAATTGTTATATCCTTAATCTTTTTTAGAGCCGTGCTAATACTTGCTAGCGATTCATACTTTTTTAATAAGACTTCTTTTAGCCCCTTACGGGCTCCTTTGTATATACCTCAAACGTTTATCGCTATCGGTATGTTTTTCATGCTGATTCAGATGATTGTGAGGTTGCTGTTGCTGCTGATTAATGAGAAACCGGATATTAACCTAAAGAATAAATGAAATAGAGCTGAGGAGAGAGGAGAGAGAAATGATTACAGTTTACGTTATTGTGCTACTTTTGATTGCTATTCTTGGGAGCACTGTGTGGGTTGGTATAGGTCTTACCGGCGTTGGTGTTGCTGCAATAAGTTTGTTTCGCAGTAGCATGCCGTTTATTAAACATTTAGGATTTAGCATATGGTCTACGGCTACAACCCCGACTATGATTGCATTAGTGCTTTTTGTTCTTATGGCAGAAATTTTATTTAGGACAAAACTTTCAGAATTAATATTTTCTGGTCTTGCACCATGGGTGAACAGGATTCCCGGTAAACTGATGCATACCAATGTTTTAGGGTGTACCCTTTTCGCCGCTGTTTCAGGTTCTTCTGCGGCAACAGCTGCTACTATCGGCAAAGTTACTCTTGTAGAGTTAGAAAAAAGAGGATATGATCATGCAATCTCTGTAGGCAGCCTTGCAGGTGCAGGAACTCTGGGTTTTTTAATCCCACCCAGTACTATGCTTATTATTTACGGGGTTCTTGCCGAAGAATCAGTGCTTAAACTTTTTCTCGCAGGTTTTGTGCCAGGATTTATCATTTCAGGGCTATATATGTGCTATATTATGTTCTATTCTTTATTTATAAAAAATGTAGCTCCCACTGAAAAGCTTAATTTCACAACTAAAGAAAAATTGCATAGTATAATTAACCTGGGACCGATAGTTTTCCTAATACTTCTAATTATGGTTGCCATGTATGGAGGTTTTGCTACACCGACTGAAGCAGCTGCAGTTGGAGTATTTGGAAGTCTTCTAATAGGTTTCTTTCAGAAATCTTTAAGTTTTAAGGCAATAAAAGAGGCGTTAATGTCGACTACCAGAACCGGTTCAATGATAGGGTTGATAATAATTGGAGCAGTTTTTCTTTCCGAAATGTTTGGTTTTCTTGGAATTCCCAGTCTATTGGCCACAACAATAGCAGCCATGAATCTATCTCCATTAACTTTAATTGCTATACTTCTTATATTTTTTATATTTCTTGGATGTATCATGGAGGGGATGGCTATATTGGTTATGACCTTACCCATAACACTTCCATTGATATTACAGGCTGGTTATAACAAAATTTGGTTTGGAATTTTTATGGTCATTGCGATTCAACTTGCGCAAATAACTCCACCGGTAGGTTTTAATCTTTATATTATTCAGGGTTTAACTGGAGATACAATAGGATATGTTTCCAAAGCAGCTTTACCTTTTTTTATTATTATGGCCTTATTCGCTTTAGTAATTGCTGTTTTCCCTGAAGTTGTTACTTATATACCTGACCTCGTCTTTTCCAGATAATTTTGTCGTACAGAATTATTTTTTAATGAAGAAGTATTATGCCAATATTCTCTACTACTGTTAAAAATATAACATCGCCCACAACTAAAAATATATCTTTTTAGATAATCAATTGAGATACCATAAAATAGAGTTGATAAGTTTTATCCTGTGTGCACTGATTTTGATGCAACCGAGTAAAATCATGCTCTCGGATAAAAATAAAATTGATAGAGTTAATACAAGATATACCGATGTACCGGGGATGCACAAATTTCGTGTTACAGTTCCTGATAAATTTAAATGAAAGATAATAGTGACAGCGGTCTTTCCAATTTGGAGGTTTATATGTTTGGTTTAGGTGGAAAAGTTGCCTGGGTTAATTTATCGAATAATCAAGTAAAGATTGAATCTACAGAAAAATATAAAAAGTTTATTGGAGGCAGGGGGGTAGGTAGTTACCTGGTTTTTAAAGAAGTACCAGAAGCTGCTCACCCGTTAAGTCCGGAAAATATTATTACCTTTAATACTGGTCCGTTGACTGGGACTTTGGCTCCAAATTCTGGAAGAATTAATATCAGTACAAAAAATGTGGCCACCCACGGTATCTCTTTTGCTAATGCTGGTGGACATTTTGCTCCAGAGATGAAATTTGCAGGTTTTGATCATCTAGTTATCCAGGGGAGAGCAGAGAAACCAATTTATTTATTTATTCATGATGATAAAATTGAAATCAAGTCTGCAGAGCATCTTTGGGGAAAAGATACTTGGGAAACAGAAGCTTCAATAATGCAAGAACTTGGCGATAATAAAATTCATGTAGCTGCTATTGGTCAGGCAGGGGAAAATCTTGTTACGATGGCATGTGTTATGTTTGATCGTGCAAGAGCTGCTGGTTGGGGTGGTTGTGGCGCTGTTATGGGATCGAAAAATCTTAAAGCGGTGGCAGTAAGAGGGAAAGGATCTGTTCAGGTTTATAATCCTGAGCGTTTTTTTAATTTCACTAAACAAATTTGGAAACGCTTGCTCCAATCAAATACTATTCAGCTTTTTCGGAAATATAGTAATCTTGGCACCGCGGGAGCAGGAGGAGTATACGGTACTTTAGCCCAAAGTGTCAAAAATATGGAAGATGAAGTATGGGAAGCAGAAAAAACCTTGCAGGTACGAGAGATAATTTTTAAAGAAAAATATGAAGTCAGAAGAATGGCTAATTTTGCTTGTCCTATTAATTGTAGTTGTTTTTATCACGTTAATGAGGGTAAATTCGCTGGACAAAAACTTGAAGCTCTTAAAACAAATGTATATCGAGCTTTTGGAACAAATATTGATTTACCAAGCAGAGAATATATTCTCATGGCGAATGAGATGGCTGATAGGTATGGCATGAATTGTGATTCTCTTTCTGCAGTAGTAGCGTGGGCTATTGATGTTTATCAGAAGGGACTTATCGGAAAAGATATAACAGGTGGATTGGATCTTCATTGGGGAGATGGAGACCTCCAATTGAAATTATTTGAATTAATTGCTTATAGAAAAGGTTTTGGGGATATCCTTGCCCAAGGAGTGTATCGTGCATCACAGATTATCGGTAGGGGTACTGAGAAATATGCAATGCATGTTAAGGGGCACGGCATGTGTGAACAAGCAATTAGATCTCATAAAGGATGGGCTTTAGGAATAATGACGAGTACTACAGGTGGTGGCCATCTTGCCGGAGCTCCAAATACGGAACAGAAGAGAATGTCACCTGAAGAAAGTATGCGTTTATTTGACATTTCTACTGCTGGAGAGCCAACAGTCTATGAGGGAAAAGGAAAACTGGTCGCCTGGTTTGAAAAATATAAAATAATCGCTGACATGGCTGGATTATGTTCATTTACAACCTATTGGATTGATACTTCCCTTATAGGTCCTGATGACTTTGCTAAACTTATTTCACTTGCTACCGGTTGGAAATTAGAAGGAAAAGATTTACTTAATCTTGGGGAATCTATTTACAACATCGAAAAAGCTTTTAATACACTTCATGCTGGTTTTACCAGAAAAGATGATAAACCTCCTTATAAATTAACTGAAATTCCAGTTTCTTCAGGAGAATTTGCCGGAGAAAGACTTCTGCCTGAGAAATGGGAAAAAATGCTGGATGATTATTATGTTGCCCATGGTTGGGATGTTGTAACTGGATGGCAACCAAAAGAATGTCTTTTAAAACTAGGGCTTAATGATGTGAAAGAAAGACTTGAAAAAGCTGGAAAACTTCCACCTCAAAAAAATCTCAAAAAACAAAATAAAAGTGGGAAATAAATGAATATAAAATTAAGATATTGTTTGGAAATTGATGAAAAAAAATGTACAGGTTGTCAAGCTTGTGTTTTAGCCTGTTCATATCATCGTTCCAAGACTTTCTCAATAGAAAATACGAGCTGTATTGAGGTTTTCAGGAATAATAAAAACGGTGATATCAAAATTCATCTAGATCAATCCTGCTGTGATATGTGTGAACAAGAAGAGATGCCACTCTGTATTCAATTCTGTGCCTCAGAAGCTATTAAGATCGTTAGAACAATTTAAAAAATGTGCTGTTTTAATAAGAAAAATAAAATATTATTACACGAACTGGAGATTTTTTATGATTAAAAATTTAATTTCAAAATATGTAGCAGGCATCAGTCCTTCCGC
>CBFCZX010000082.1:0-7099 GCA_965602765.1 uncultured Atribacterota bacterium
TTGGCGATCATCCTGCTGTGTTTTTATTTTTTATATTTTCACGGTAATCATTCCTACATCTTTTGTTTTTTAACAACCAACCAGCATTCCCGCATCTTCCCCAATTACTACTTACTAAATACTTTACTTGACCATCGTTTATTCATTAACATTAATCAATACTTCACTTGCATTAAAAATAATCCTTTTGCAGGAATGCTGATACCGCCATTACTTCTGTTTTTTGCATCCAATATCCTTTTCATATCATGACAATCAATTTTACACTGCCCAATTTTTAATAAAGTACCTACAATGCTTCGAACCATTTTATATAAAAAAGCATTTGCCTCTATTTGAAAACAGATGATGTTTCCATTTCTCTTTATAGCTAGTCTCTTGATATTTCTGACTGGATTTTTAAAACTACTCCCGGAACACGCAAAAGAAGAAAAATCATGTTCACCTGAAAGTATTTTACAGGCTTTTCTCATTTTTAAGATATCCAATCTATTATAAATAAAATAAACATATTTAGTAATAAGAAAAGAGGGGGAAAGATGGCTTTTATCTGAATTAAAAATATAATAATGATACAATTTACTAGTCGCACTGTATCTTGCGTGAAAATCATCATTTACCTTTTCAGCTTTTTTAATCCTGATATCACTTGGTAGAAAATTATTTAAAATAAAAGGTATTTTATTAACAGGAATATTACAATTGGTTTTAAAATTGGCTACCTGTCCGAATGCATGCACCCCTGCATCGGTCCTTCCTGAGCCATTGATCTTTATTTCTTCCCTTGTCATACAAGATATTTTATTTTCTAATGTCTTTTGAATACTTTTAAGGTTTTTTTGTCTCTGCCATCCGTAATATTCAGTTCCGTCATATTCAATAGTGAGTTTTATATTAATCATTTTCCCCTGAATTAACTAATTATCGCTTGAATGCGATAATTAGTATCTTTATTTATATTGCTTACCTGGAATTAAATAATAATTTATAGTACTCTTTTTTGATGATGTTTTGCTCTGTACCCGGCAAAATGTAATAAAGTTATTACTTGAAATGTGCTTACTACGCTATAAGCAAACGACCTGATTATTTCAACTTAAAACTTTTATTTTCTTTTTTCGGGACTATTTAATATAAAAATAACTATCGATCAACTACAAAATCTATGCTATGCCTCAATACAGAAAACTTGTCATCATTGTAAGAATTATAATAAAGGAAAGGATAAATACATCATTGCTTTTAATTTGCAATTTTCTATAATGCGTTCTTCCCTTTCCTCCTCTATAACATTTTGCTTCCATGGCAATTGCTAAATCGTCCGCACGCCTAAAAGCATTTACAAATAGCGGAATTAATATAGGTATCAAGCTTTTTGTTCTATTTATAATATTGCCACTCTCAAAATCTGCTCCCCTGGATATTTGTGCTTTCATGATTTTTTCAGTTTCTTCCAATAAGGTAGGAATGAATCTTAAGGCTATGGTCATCATCATAGCAATTTCGTGTGCAGGCATTCCTATAAATCTAAAAAAAGATAATAATTTTTCTAATCCATCAGTTAATGAGATGGGTGAAGTGGTTAATGTCAGCAAAGAAGTGGTTAAAATTAAAATGAATAAGCGGCAACTGATAAATAATCCCTTTATCAATCCTTCTGATGTAATTTTTAAAAAACCTACTTGATATATAACTTCTCCGCTAGTCATGAAAAGATGGATAATTAATGTAAATACAATGATAAAAAGAATTGGTCGTAAGCCTCTGAATACAAACTTTGGATGGACCTTTGAAAAAATTATGCTCACCATGATTAATGATCCCAAAATAAGGTATCCCAAAAAATTTTCAATAAAAAATAAGCTAATAATAATAGCAAGACAACCTAGTATCTTTACACGAGGGTCCAGATTGTGAATCAGTGAATCATGAGGAATATATTGCCCAAAGCTAATATTTCTAAGTATTTTCATTATTTATAGTTTCCTTTTTATTTCCAAAATAATTATTCACCTAATCTAAAATTACTAATTTTCATTGAAATGTACAACGCTAATAATTTTAACACCCATCATATTTTCATTTTTTTAGAAATTCTCATTTTTTTTATAATCTCATTTCTAGCATCTTGAACCGTTAATACTCCAGTAAAAACATCTATTCCTCTTGATTTTAATTCATGCATACATTTGGTTACTTGCGGCAGCCCTAATCCGACATCAAGAAGTTTTTTTGAATAATTTTTAAATATATTACTTGGTGAATCATCCATAATTATTTTCCCTTTATGCATAACTAAAAGGCGGTTGACCATTTCTGCTATTTTTTCCATATTATGGGAAACTAATATAACGGTAGTCTTATATTTTTTATGAATCTTTTTTATTTCGGATAGAATATTATTTCTACTTTGCGGGTCAAGATTGGCGGTTGGTTCATCCAAAACCAACACTTTAGGCCTAATCGATAGAATGCTTGCTAATGCAACTCTCCTCATTTCTCCACCACTTATTGAAAATGGTGATCTCTCAGCATATGCATCAAAATCCAAATCAACTATTTTTAAAGCCTCTCTAACTCTTTTATCAATAGCTTCATCTGAAAGCCTCAGTTTTTTAGGGCCAAATGCAATCTCATTGTAGATTGTTTCTTCAAATAATTGATTCTCAGGATATTGAAAGACTAATCCTACTTTTTGTCGGATTTTTCTTAAATTGATTCCTTTAATATTTATATCTTGCCCTTCGATAAAAACTTTCCCTGAAGTAGGTGATATTAATCCATTTAAATGCTGGATTAGAGTAGTCTTCCCGCAACCGGTATGTCCTATTAATCCAACAAATTCACCCTCATATATTTTTAAATTAATACCCTTTAATACCTCGGTTTCAAAGGGCATATTCAAACTATAAGTAAAACATAAATTTTCTAAATTTATGAGCATAATTTACCCACCATCATATCTACTGTTAAAATATCAGTAGGGACATCAAAGCCTTCTCGGTTCAATTGTATTGCCAATTCTGTTATCTGGGGGATATCCAATCTCATTTTTTTTAACAATAAAGAATCTTTAAATACTTCACCTGGTTTTCCTTCTAAAGCAACTTTTCCCATATCCAATACGATTATTTTTTTTGATTCTGCTGCTTCTTCCATGAGGTGAGTGATAAAAATAATAGTAATATTTTCCCTTTTATTCAATTTTTCTACAATATCCATAACTTCATTTCTTCCTCTAGGATCCAGCATTGCAGTAGGTTCGTCTAATACAAGGTAGGAAGAATGCATTGCAATGGCACCGGCGATTGCAACTCTTTGTTTTTGTCCACCTGAAAGTAGATGTGGTTCACTTTTTTTATATTCTTCCATTTCTACAATTCTCAGAGCCCAATCAACTCTTTCTTTCATTAGATTTTCTTCCATTCCGATATTCTCCAGACCAAAGGCTACATCATCTTCAACCGTTGTTGCAACAATTTGATTATCCGGATTTTGAAAAACCATTCCAACCTTTTGTCTGATCTCCCACATATGCTGTTTGTCTTTGGTATTCAATTCATCTACCCAGATATCTCCAAAAGTAGGAAAAAGCAATCCGTTTAAGTGTCTTGCAAGTGTTGATTTTCCAGATCCGTTAGATCCGATAATCGAAACAAAATCACCATTTTTTATTTCGATATTTATATCATCCAAAGCTTTTACATTATTTTTTTTATTTGAACTATATATATAGCTTAAATTTTTAATTTTTATCAATTTTTTTACCACTTATTGTTTACCATGAATTCAGTACTATGTTGATGGGATAAATTTTATATTCATGATATATTTCTTCCATAAAATGCATTTCAATCTTCAGCATAGAGGAATATACTTATTTCTCAATTAATAGATATTGCAAATTGTAAATCTATTATTGTTTTTTTCTAACTAGATAATAACAATCCACAAATCGATATAATTTAGTTCCTTATATCCCCCGTCATATTATTATATTTACATTCACAGCATGTGATCGATATATATTCATAAAAAGATATTTTAATTTTTAGATATTTATATAGAATTCCTAATCTTTCATATCCGTTCCCTTAATACAGAGAAAAATGCTGATTTAATTTGAGAGGAGAATTATATTCTTCCGGACAGGAATTGAAGTGAACCAAAAATTCAATGATCACATTCATCTTTCATTGTAATTTTTTTGTTTCTCCAATCATTTTTTTACTAAGCTCTTTTATGATTCTTTCCCTGCATATAATATAATTATCTTTTTTAATAAAACTTTTGTAAATAAAAATTCTCCTGAAAATTAAAAGGTTAAAAAGCTTAATATTTCGATTGTTATACCATATTAAACCTTTTAACCTTTTCTAAAAAATAACTCTTATTCAGTAAATTCTATAACAGCTAGTGGAGCAGCATCTCCTTTACGGAATCCTGTTTTAACAATTCTGGTATAGCCACCATTTCTTTCGCTAAATTTTGGACTAATTTCTTCAAACAATATCTTTGATGCCATTTTATTTTTTATGACTTTTCGAACTTCTCTTTGAGCATGCAAATCATTAATTTTCGCTTTAGTAACTAACTTCTCTACAAACTTTCTTACTTCTTTTGCTTTTGTGTATGTGGTTTCAATTTTTTTATGATTAATAAGAGATATCGCTAAATTCGCTAATAATGCACTTCTGTGGCTACTACTTCGTCCTAATTTACCTCTTAGTTTTTTGTGTCTCATTCTAATAATCCTCCCCCTGCTGTTTTTCTCCTAATGCATATCCGTATTTATCCATCTTTTCTTTGATTTCATCCAAAGACTTTTTACCTAAATTTTTTATTTTCATAATTTCTTCATTGGAATATTGAAGTAAATCTTTTAATGTATTAACATTCGATTTTTTAAGACAATTATATGATCTTACCGAAAAGTCCAATTCTTCAATGCTCTTATTCAAAATCTTTTCATTCTCGATTTTTTCTCGTTCCTCTTCTGATATAAATTCTTCAGATAAATCATCTTCCTCCGGAGAAAACTTTGTAAATAATTTCAAGTATTTTATTAATACGTTTGCAGACTTACTCAGAGCTTCATCCGGTAAAATTCCTTCATTACTAAATATCTCTAAGGTTAATTTATCAAAATCAGAAAACTGACTCAAGCTTGCATTTTCTATTTCGTAACTCACCTTTGTAATAGGAGAAAAATAAGAATCAATAAAAATTGTATCTACGGGTTGGTCTATTTTTTTATTTTTCTCTGCAGGGCAATAGCCTACTCCCTTCTCAATCACAATTTCCATATTTAGTTTTCCGTCTTCGTTTAAAGTAGCAATATGTAAATCCGGATTAAGTATTTCTACATTGATATTTGGTGTAATATCTGAAGCTTTTACTTCTTTTTTCCCTTTGGCTTTTATTTTTAAAACCTGTGTTTCATCAGAATACATTTTAATAACTATATTTTTAACATTTAAAATGATTTCGACAATATCTTCCTTTATTCCTGGAATTGTAGTAAATTCATGCGTAACACCATCTATGCGAATAGCAGTCGGTGCTGAGCCAACCATAGAAGATAAAAGCACTCTTCTAAGTGAATTACCTAAAGTAACTCCAAATCCTTTTTCTAGAGGTTCTATAATAAATTTGCCATAATTATCTGTTAGATTTTCTACCTTTATTTTTATATTATTAATATCCATCCTACTTGATACTCTCCTTCTATAGGTTTATTGAACCTAAATTATTAACGAGAATAATATTCAATTACCAGGTTTTCTTCTACCGGTAAATTCAATTCTTCTTTGGAAGGAAATTTTATTATTTTTCCTTTTAGTTGTTCCGGAGTAAATTCTAACCAGGAAGCAACATTCACCTCTATTTTTCCCTCTTTTATCTCTTTTAACTCTTCTATATTCTGGCTTTTGTCTTTTACCTCAATGGTATCATCGATATCTACTTGATAAGAAGGTATATTTACCTTTTTACCGTTAACTAAAATATGTGAATGAAGTACAAGTTGTCTAGCTTTGGCTCTTGATTTGGCCAGGCCAAATCGATAGATAATATTGTCTAGTCTTCTTTCTAATAATTCCAGTAAATTTTCACCAGTTACACCTAATTTTTTTTCTGCTTTTTTAAAATAGTTTTTAAATTGTTTCTCTAGCAATCCATAATATTTTCTTAATTTTTGTTTTTCTCTTAAACGCACACCGTAAGTAGATAATTTTCTCGCTCTAAAGCTTTTTGCATTTTTCCCGGGAACAGTTGCCCCTTTTTCAATGGGACATTTGCCAGTATAACATCTTTCCCCTTTAAGAAAAAGCTTTACTCCTTCTCGGCGGCATAACTTGCATGCTGGTCCTGTATATCTTGCCATATATTATTACCTCCTGTATCTTTAATATTCTTAAATATATCAAGATTACAATCTTTTTATTATTTTATTATCTAAAATATTTTTACTCATGATTACGATTTAATAGAAACTAAGTTCTTCTCTGTTTTGGAGGCCTGCAGCC
The DNA here is from genome assembly GCA_965602765.1 of uncultured Atribacterota bacterium. GTDB lineage: Bacteria > Atribacterota > Phoenicimicrobiia > Phoenicimicrobiales > Phoenicimicrobiaceae > JAYEGH01. The sequence continues at coordinate 6,528 of CBFCZX010000082.1, forward strand.
ATTGTGCGGGATAGGTGTTACATCTTTAATCATGTTTACTTTTAATCCTACCGCTTGCAATGATCTGATAGCAGTTTCTCTCCCTGAGCCAGGTCCTTTCACAAGTACGTCTATTTCTTTCATTCCTTGATCTATTGCTTTTTTTGCAACTGCTTCTGCGGTTACTTGAGCTGCAAATGATGTACTTTTTTTACTACCTTTATACCCCATATTCCCTGCGCTAGCCCAAGCAATGACATTTCCTTCTCTATCGGAAATGCTTACAATTGTATTATTAAAAGTTGACTTGATATGTACTACTCCCGAAAGTACATTTCTCTTTATCTTCTTCTTGGTTTTTTTAATCTGCTTCTTATTTGCCAATTAAGTTCTCCTTTCTGTTATTGGAATAAAATTCTATTTAGCCTTTTTTCTCTTGGCTCCAACTGTTTTCTTAGGGCCTTTTCTCGTTCTTGCATTTGTTTTAGTCCTTTGTCCATTTACGGGCAAACCTCTTCTATGTCGTAAACCCTTATATGAACCTATGTCCATAAGTCTTTTTATGGAGGCAGTTACTTCGCTTCTAAGTTCAC
>CBFCZX010000083.1:0-7043 GCA_965602765.1 uncultured Atribacterota bacterium
TTAGTATGGGACGATATAAGAACAAAAAACAGGAATGTTGACATAGTTAACGCCAGCGGATATTTCGGATGTTATCATACCGGAACAAAAAAGAGTAAATATCTCTATTTTTGATTTCTTCTCCACTGTACCGTTTTTCTCAAGGTTTGATGATTCCATGGCCTGAGCAAAGTTACTGGCTTTAAAGGTATGTATTCCAATAGGAACATTTTCCAAAGTGAGCGGAACCAAATTAAAAATCATCCCCTGGTAAACATCATTCATATAGATATAATAATTTTCTGACATGGGCACCTTTCCCAAAATCGCATTTTCATCTACGGTGATGGTGACTGTTCCGGTTTCCGGGATGATTATTTCAGTACATGAAGCAAACCCTAAAATCGATATAATCATCAGCATTAATATCAGCATCTTTTTAAATGTAATTCTTTTCATTTTTTAACCTCCTTTTTATTTTAAGAAAAGTTTCTACAAATAAAGATGATATTTGAGCGCATCTGATAAAGTTTCAGATTAATATTTTTTAATAATATTCTTCATTATGTCACTAAAAATGAGATGAGTTAGTGTTTTAAATACGGTGTTTTTAAATATTACTATTATAAAATGCTTAATATATAATTATTACGATTTAGAATTTATAAAAACCTTCTTTTTAAAAAATCAATTAGCGAGGTAATAAAAAGACAAACAGATAATTTTATAATGCAAAAAATATTAAAATTCTTTACAATTAACTAAATTAATAACTATTCTTCGACATCTTAACAAATCTTTTCCACAATAAATGATTTTTTCTTTATCTAATTTCAAATAAGAAGAACAAAAAAGGAGAACTTTCATTCAATCGAAACAGGTTTTTTAAATAGAATGTTTTATTTTCAAGTTGAAATAATTTCTTTCATTTCTTTGCTATTTGGGTGTTTAAGGTGTTTTAGTAAATATCGATACTATTGCAAAATAAAGGAATATCAATGTAATTTACGCTAGCGATTATTTCTGGAATGATTGTACCAAAACAATTTCCTGTGTTCTCAAATTCAAGTTTTCATACTTAACATTATAGTTCTCTGTGCCAAATGTTGAAATTTAACTCCTATTTGATTGGCAGTATTTAGTATTGAGTATTGAGACCTCTATTTCTCTTATTTATTTTGCAGAAATCATAACTAACCATAGTTTTTTTCTATTCAGCTTTTTTAACATTCAGATTTCTAACAATGTGAACTATAATCTTGTCCAAATCAAATGTTTCACACTCATTTTCACATTCTGCTCTATGTGGTTCGCCATAATTCATACACTGCGGATATCGAATAACACAACTCACTATAATAAGACAATCGTTCTTAATGGTAAAATAAGCATATTGTGTGTAGATAGTACCCGCTGCCCCTTCACTTGACGATTCTATACAGTAGATTCGTCCATCAATTCTTCTTTTTTCTGTTCTGTGCAGTAAATTATTTTCGGTAGAGGTTATCTTGCAATCTATTTGACCTTCGATTATTTTAAATTTTGGAGGGTATTTTTCTTCATCATTAATGATATTTATTTTCCAATTTTGACTACCAATATATTCGTTATTAAAATCAACCTGAATAGCATATTGTGGCTGCTTGTCAGACCCATCATTAATTTCTTCAATCATGATCTTAACCTCAGGATGTGAGGCATTTTCGCTTTCATCTTTCTCAATACCGGTTAACAAAATAATTCTACTTTCTGCCTGTTTATTTACAACACTTATTTCTTGAATGCTGTTATTTTTATTCAAATCCGTCCATGCATTTGAAGTAAACCATCCTATGGTTTCTTCTTTTTGCCATTTCCTATTTTGCTTACACCATGCACATGTCCCGGTACCCATTACAAATATAGCAATAAAAATAGTGACTAAAACTAATAAATTAGATTTATTCATCATCAAATCCTCATAGTAAAGGAGTTGGATCTCCACAGGCTGAACTTTCCATATGAAAAATAAGAATATCCTTAAACTTTATATATTATTTTTCATATAAGCATATTTTAAATTTCTTCTGGATTTAGGCGTAAAAAAAATAAATCAAAATAAATCAATATCAGAAGATCAGAATATTAATTTAGAATATTACGAAGAATTATTTTACACATTTCAGGCTTGGCCTTTATATTCACCAGTCAGCGTTCAACGTAGGGACTACTTTTTTTATGGTTTTGAAGTTGCTTCCCAAAAAGGTGGGCTGCTACAAACAGCAGATTTTAAATCAGACGGCCCCGCTATTTTACTTTCCGGATTCACCACTGCCCTAATTGCAAATTTCACCATTTTTCTTCTCATATAATTGACATTTTCTTTACCAAATTCATTTTCCGAATGGGGTCCTCTAACGAATACCAATTCTTTAAGCCCTGTTACCCGCTTGTATGCTTCAAAAGTACCTTCAACACTATTATGTTTGTCCCACAATCCTTTTCCGAAGAAAACTGCAGGCCATCTGTCTATATGTGTTAATATTTCTGAACTTGGAATAAACATGACATTTTTCATAGTTCGCAGATACCCCTCAAACAACACGTAACCAGGTTCAGCATATCCAATGCCGCCAGCAAAATCAGCAAGCATCAAAGCCCCCTTAATGTTATACCTGTAAGGAGAAGTAAATTTCCCTTCGGGATGGTTATAAGGAAAAAAATCGTTAAAATTCTTTTGCATTGCCCACGATGTTACTATTGAACCCTGTGAAGACCCTCCGATTACTATTGGGATATTTTTTGCCTTTTTCCCCTGAAGCAATTTTCCGGCAGCTTTATCCCCTGAAAGTATTTTTCCGGTTGGAGTTAATATGCGCAGTCCGTTGCCTGATTCAAGTTGATTAAGCATTCTAAATAAATCCTCGGCTTGTTCTCCAGTATCTGAAGCACTCAATCCTCCAGATATTCCATGACCTCTTTTATCGACGGCAAGTATATCGAATCCAGCTTGATTAAAAGCATAAAGATATTCCCTCCATTGCTGTAATCCCCACTTTTCCGTCTTGCCCTGTTTATTGGGATAATGGATAGTTTTATATTTTTTAGTCTCTAATTCATATATATAGAGAGGGTCTTTCGGGTGATGAATCGCTGTCGTTTCTATACTTCTACCTCCAATCAAAATAGCCACAACATGCGTTTTTTGACCATTTCTGTCCGGTATACCATCTCCTTTGATAAACCATCCTCGCAGCTTGATTGGTGTGAATATCTTTAAATGAAGTCGTTCATATGTATCTCTCGGTACGGTAAATTCCACAATATAGGTTTTTTGATCGACTTTTGCAATATTTTCTTGATAAATAGATTGACCAAAAAATGCCGGTCTACGAATGCTAGACAAATTTACATCTTTACCTGGTGCAATCTTCCCGATGGAAGAAACGGTTCCGGTTTTTCTGAACTCGCTATTTACAAAATTCTCGGCAAATTCGATAATTGATTTTGCAGCTATAGGGTCTTGTGAGAATTCCTGCCATTTTTTCTTGATTTTAGCATCAGTAAACTCTTCAACATAATAATCTTTCCCCTGGTAACCTTCAGGAGGCTGTTGAGTGGTTTGTGCAAATGGGATACAAATTTTTCCCTTGGAATTTTGATAAGAAAATCCGGGCAAATCCATATTCATATCATAACCAACATATCCATGGCAATCTGGTCCATTAACTAAATTATTTTTGTGAATGACAGAACTGTCGAAAATTGAAATCATATTGTAAAAACCATTATTTTCACTTTTACTCCAAAAAATGCACTTAGATTTTAAAATATTCAAGCAAAATTATCTTATGACTCTCGCCTTCTCTTTTTTAATGTATAGGGAGTGGATTTTTTCTACAATATCCCCGAATGATTCCATCTAAATAATGACAAATATTTTTACACTTTAAAAAGATAAAAGGATTAACCGTAATAGATAAATATTGAATCATTGGTATTTCAGCAATTTCATCTCTTCCTTACATCATCATCTAACAGGGTATTTTCCATATTCTTTAACTGTATTTATGAAAGTCATGAAATTCTCTAAAGGCGTGTCTAGTTGTACATGCTGACAGGGGGAAATGATAAATCCTCCTCCCGGAGCGATAGTTTTTATTCGTTCTAAAACTTCTTTCTTAACTTCTTTTGAAGTTCCAAAAGGAAGGGTATATTGTTCGTCAATGCTTCCCCAGAAAGAAAGTTTATTGCCATATTGTTTCTTAAGGTATATAGGATCCATTGATTGGGGCTGAATAGGATTTAAAATATCGATGCCAATTTCAATAAGGTCATTAATTATAGGATATATGTATCCGTCACTGTGATAAGCAATTTTAAGAACAGGATTAATTTTCTTTAACTCCTGGCAGATGATGCTCATGCGGGGTTTAAGATATTTTCTCCAGAGCTTGGGAGACATAAGCATAGTGCCCTGGCTTCCTACATCATCACCTAACCATATTATATCTGCCCCCATTTGAACAAGTCTTTTTGCAACTTTCAAATGATATTTAAAAGGAATGTTCAAAATATAATTCGCGGTTTCCTCATTTAATAGCATATCTATAAGGAGTTTCTCCATGCCCCTAAGAGACCAAGCTCCTTCAAATATAGTACATACAACAACCCCCATAATACAATATTCTCTGCCATATTTATTAAGTACTTTTTCTAATGGTTTATATAATTCCTCTCTGTGAGGGTCTGGTGAAACATAATTTTTTATTTTGTAGTTATCATTTAAAGGATGTTCAACTATTTCACGATATTTTCCTTCACCAAATTGAGTATTATATTTTACCTGTTTCCACTTAATTCCCCATTCACAAGTAAATGCATCTTCCCTGAAAGTATATTTAGAAGCTACAATTCCAGCTGAATACTGAATGATGTCAAGGCCTAGAGTCACTTCAATATCATGATTTATTCTTTTATCATGTGGTTCGACAGGGATTTGAGGAAGTTCTAAATAGTTCTGGAGTCTTTGCGCAAATTCCGAAGTAAAACTTGCCACCATTGGTACTCTATCCGGTTCTTGATGTTCTAGTGCTAAAAGTACTCTTTCTTTTGAATTCATATCCATCTCCATTTATTAGAATAATATTTTATCTATTATTCAAAAAACTTCCTTTAAAGTAAAATAGTTCTTTTTAATAAAGCTTCCTTATTTGATTTTTTATTTAAGTTGTTTCTAATATTTGCTGTTAAATCAGAAAAAAATAGGAGTATGGCAAATTATCTTGACTTGACAATGTCACATTTTACCCAGGGAGGCTGCTAAATAGTCAGATTTAAGAAAACGCTCTACGATAAAGAGCATGATAATATTCGGTGTCATCATGAGCAGTGCCACTACTGAGGCATGGGTTCGTATGAAATAATATCCCATGAATGAATAGAGAATGGTCGGTATGGTTTCGAAAGTAGGGGTGCCGATAATAAACGTGAGGTTAAACTCTTCGATACTGACAGTAAAGGCAAAGATCATACCTGCCAGTAATCCAGGGCGAATCATAGGTAAGAAGATATCCCTGATTTTAACGAAAGTGCTTGCTCCCAGATTCTCTGCCGCGTCTATCACATCTTGAGGGATTGCCTGGAAACTAGTTGTCATCACCCGAATCATATAAGGTAAACTCATGAGCGTGTGCGCAAGCACCAGGCCGAAAAATGTTTGACTCAATCTGAGTGCGGTGAAAACCCTACTGAGGAAAAGCGCTACCACCATCCCGGGCATGATGATAGGGAGGAGCACCACCAGCATTAAAAGCTTTTTCCCGGGTATTTTCTTTCTACCCAATACATAGGATGTGGGCAATGATAAGACCAACGAGAAAAGCATTGACAGCGGTGCCAAACTGTAGCTAGTACGTAATGCCCTTCCGATATTAGTATAATCGAAAACATATTTCCATTGCGCGGACGAAAAGCTTGGTGGAAAAAGATTAGGGTAAGACCAAGGGTTCTTAGGATCAACCAAAGACCACATCACAGTCATAAAGATAGGAATACCGACCCAAAAAATCAGGACTATCATAAAAAAAATCGTCAGGAGCAAGTAGAAACGCCTCTCTCTTTGAGCCTGGATGAGATATAGGGGTATTTTTAGTTTATTGTCTGTTAAAGCCATACTAAAATTCTCCCTTTACAAATTCCGCTAATCGCGAATAGGCCCAGATGACAATGAAAGCGGTCACGATAATGATCACTCCCAATACAGCTGCCTGATCCCATTCTTGGTATATGGTGGCCATGATGTGCATCCGTCCTGCCATAGATGCGGGATAGATTGGTCCTGCGACACTGGCTATGGGAAAGTCTCCAAAGGCTTTGATAAACATGAGAATCATGGAAACCAGTATCCCCGGTATGGCTAACGGCACATATATCCTGAACAATATAGACCAGTACCCCGCTCCCAGATTTTTCGCAGCATCAATAGTATCATCCCTGATTGAAGCCAATGACGCCATCACAATCAGCAACACAAAAGGCAGGTTCTTCCAGATCTGGATAAATACCACTCCCCATCCGAATTTGTCATTGAGCATACGCAATGATTCATCAATCAAATTAAGCCGCAGGAGCACAGTATTCACTAGCCCATGGTAGGAAATAAGATTCAGGATGAGAAAAGCTGCCACCAGGGCAGGTATAAAGAGCGGTACTTTAATTATAGAACCCATAATTCCCTTTCCGGTTCCACCTTTTCTGAAGAATAAGGCGATGGGAAATGCAACCACTACGGTACCTACCGAACTTAAAAGACCCATCTTGAGGGAAAAGAGCAGTGAATCTATAGATTCTTTGGTTTGTAATATCGCTTTCCAGTTTTCTAAAGTGAATTCCGATATTCCTGTGATACTAAAGAGGCCGAAGCTTTGCACGAGGGTAAGGAAGATTGAAGATCCAATAAACAATAGGATAAATCCTACACCCGGAAAGAGCATCAGTATATTCATGGGTGAAATCTCTTTGTTTTTCATCTTTTACCCTCTCAAGATGCTGAAGGCGTCTTCTGGAATACTGAATTCTATGAC
>CBFCZX010000084.1:0-6886 GCA_965602765.1 uncultured Atribacterota bacterium
CAATATGAAAAAAATATTTCAATTTATAATATTTTATTTGATTATAATAATAATCTTTTTAAATTTGAGTGGAGTGGCTTTCAACCAGGAAAGCAATGCCATTAGAAAGAAATTGACAGTTATCGATTTAATAACAAAGGAAGAGAGTAACAGTATCATTGTGGATATGGTTATTCCGGTCATTGAGGGCATGCAGGATAAACAGGTGGAAGAGAAAATAAATCGAATGTTACAAAACGATGCGTATAATTTCAGGGAAGGATTGCAGGCTGACTCGGAAATATTTGCAACAAATGCTGAAAAAGAGGGATGGAAATACAACAAATACATTGCATCCAGTTATTATATTGTTCATTTCCACTCGAAAAATATCTTAAGCGTTTCGGTGTTTTACTACCAATATACCCTGGGAGCACATGGCCATACCCTGCAAAAAGCCTATAATATCAACCTGAAAAATGGAGAAATAATAACTCTTCCAAATCTTTTAAAAAATATGGAAAATAACAAGAAATTGATTAACCAGGAAATAGAAAGACAGATTCAGCTAGATCCTTATATTTATTTTGATAACGGAGAGGTATTTAAATCCATCAGTGATGACCAACCTTTTTATATAATTGAAGATGGGATTGTCATTTTTTTTGGATTATATGAAATTTCGCCCTATGTTTATGGAATCAGGTATTTTAAAATTCCATTTTCATTAATAGAAATACATGTTTCAATATTCGAATAAAGAAAATATAAAATCCAAAAAAACGAAGGCATATTAAAAAGCAAAAATATTTTATAAATAAAATAGAAATAAACAAAATCGTTTTTTAAAAATATTCATAAGAGAGTAGTGAAATAATAAATTTGTAATTTTAATTGTAAGTATGATAATCTCACTATTAAAACAAAAATCAAAGGTACTATCAAATAGAAAATGATATCTTTTATATAAAAATTTGTTGAGTATTGATAGAAAATTCCAAGGTAACGGTTTTCATCTATGTCTAAAACACTTATTATTTCATTAAACATTATATTTATAGCATTTATCACAGGTTATATTCTTCAAAAGTTAGAGCAACGAAATATTATCAGATTACCGCTTGGCAGGGATAAATTTCGGAAATTACTACAAAAAATAGCTCTGTTAATCTTTCTACCTATTTCAACCATAGGAACATTATGGGTCATAAAAATTGAAAATATTAAGCTGGCTGCCTTACCGTTTCTTAGCATTTTGGCAATACTTCTCGGAGGAGTTTTCGGTCTTATTATTGCAAAAATACTTAAACTTGATCGGAAGGATACTGGCTCAATTTTCACCTGCGGTTCTTTTACGAATTCAGCATCTATTGGAGGATTGATTTGTTATGTATTTTTAGGGGAAGCGGGATTTGCCTTGTCTTCGTTGTATCGATTATTTATTCCGATCATCTTTTTTGGTTTTGGATTTCCAATAGCAAAATCGTTTAGTAGAAAAATAACATCAAATAATATTCTATTATTGCAACTAAGAAGCATATTAAAAGATGTTTTTGTCTTAGTTGGTTTGTTGAGCATTGTGGTAGGGATGTTGTTTAATATTTCCGGTATTAAAAGGCCGGTAATTTACCAGGATATAAATGCTATTTCTATTCCCGGAAGTACTATTTTGTTGTTAATATCCATTGGATTGGCAATGAAGTTCGGTAAAGTAAAAAAATATATCAGAGAAGGTATTGCAGTATCCGTGATAAAATATTTTCTCTTACCGGTTATCATTTCCTCCATCGCTTTCCTATTGGGTTATGGTGGGATTTTAGGTGGTTTGCCGTTGAAAGTAGTGATAATTCTATCATCAATGCCGGTTGCTTTTACGGCATTGATCCCGGTGTCGATATATGATTTAAATTTAGATTTGGCAAATTCCTGTTGGCTGGTTACTAATTTAACCTTAATCATCTATTTACCAATATTGTTTTATATTATAAATTTATTTTAATAAATTGCATAATTTACCTTGCTTATTTTCGTACAGAACATCCATTTAAATCGATGGCATTAAATTATAATAAAAATATAAGCAAAAAGCATGAATAAAAATAACGGTAAATTATACAAATTCTATTCAGTCGCCAGATAACTTAAATATAGCAGATTGAGACGAATTTAATTGTAAGGATTAAATGAAAATGACTGCGCATAACAGTAAAATAAAACATATTACAATTTTTCATGATTATAAATGCAAAGAAGCTTTATATCAATTGAAGCGTAAAGGATTACCCTATTCCTTTGATTTGAACATATATCGGGGCTGTTATCATAACTGTCAATATTGCTATGCTCGGAAAAGTCACCAATATTTAAATTCGATGGAATTTGAAAGCGAGATATTTGTAAAGAAAAACATCTGTGAAGTACTGGAAAAAGAACTGAAAAAAGGAAAAACCGGCGGAAAATTCATCAATATTGGAGGGGTTTGCGATTCCTACCAGCCTGCTGAGGAGAAATACGTATTAATGCCTGATATTTTAAGGATATTAATAAAGTATCGGCAACCGGTGATTATCAGCACTAAGTCTGATTTAATTTTACGGGATATCGAATTGATAGACCGATTAGCCCATCATGCATGGGTGAATATTGCTGTAACCATTACTTCGGACAATAAATGCATATCCTCTAAAGTTGAACCCGGAGCAAGTTATCCTGAGGATAGATGGAAAGTTTTAAAGGCATTTAAAAAAACCAAGGTTTCCACCGGCTTTCATTTTTTTCCTATTTTACCGTTTCTTTCCGATGATGAAAAAACCATGGAAAGCATGGTAAAAAAAGCGTCAGAAGTAAAAGTCGATTACATGCTAAGCGGCATATTGTACTTATCCGGAGAGATAAAAGAAAAATATTTTCATTTTATTGCAAGAGAATTTCCGGAATATTATGCAGGATACGTAAAACTTTATCCGCGCGGAAAGGCAAATCTGGAATATAAGAGCAGAATTCATTATTTTTTAGGAAAGATGAGAAAGAAATATGGCGTCAATGCACAATATTCAAAGATAATACCCGCACTGTAATTTTTTTCAGAATATGGTAAAATAGATTAATCAATGAAAAAATATTTCTAAATAATATTTCAATATCTTTAAGAAGCGATAGAATTAAAAATAATTTTTTATTCAGGAAATTTAAAATGAAAATACTTTTGGTTCATCCGGAATATCCGGATACATTCTGGAGCTTTAAATATGCCTTAAAATTTATCTCTAAAAAAGCTATTTATCCTCCACTGGGATTATTGACTGTAGCATCCTTATTACCTCAACATTGGGAGAAAAAATTAATAGATATGACAGTCACTTCATTAGAAGAAAGTGATATTAAGTGGGCTGATTACGTATTTATTGGTGCCATGTCTATTCAAAAAGAATCGGCGATTAGAATCATTGATAAATGCAAGAGATTGGGAGCTAAAATTGTTGCCGGTGGTCCGCTCTTTACATCCGGATATGAAGATTTTAATAATGTAGATTATTTTGTACTTAATGAAGCCGAAATCACCCTACCTTGTTTTTTAAAAGATTTGGAAGAAGGTCATCCCAAACATGTTTATACTTCAAAACAATGGGCAGATATTACAAAAACCCCCATTCCCCTTTGGAAATTAGTTGATATAAATAAATATGCATCTATGTGTATTCAATATTCGCGAGGATGTCCCTTTAATTGTGAATTTTGCGATGTTACCTTACTCTTCGGGCACAAGATGAGGCTGAAAACCAAAGAGCAGTTATTGGCAGAATTAGAAAGTCTTTATCTGCGAGGCTGGAGGGGTGGAATATTCATTGTTGATGATAATTTTATAGGAAATAAAAGAGAAGTAAAAAATAACTTATTGCCTTTTATGATTGATTGGATGAAAAAAAGAAAATATCCTTTTAATTTTTCAACTCAAGCTTCTATAAATCTTTCTGATGATGAAGAACTTATACAATTAATGGTTCAGGCAGGATTTGATTCAGTATTTGTGGGTATAGAGACTCCTAATGAAGAAAGTTTATCCGAATGTAATAAATTGCAAAATAAAAATCGTGACCTGATAGCTTGTATAAAAAAAATCCAGAATTATGGTCTAGAAGTTAGCGGTGGATTTATCATGGGCTTTGATAGCGACCCTCCTTCGATTTTTGAAAAATTAATTGAATTTATCCAAAAAAGCGGAATTGTAAGTGCCATGGTCGGCCTATTAAATGCTCCTCGTGGCACCAAACTTTACCAGCGGCTCGCTAAAGAAAATAGATTGTTAGATGAAAGTACAGGAAACAATACTGACCTGTCTATTAATTTTATTCCAAAAATGAGCTTCGAAGCGCTCATCAATGGATATAAAAGAGTCTTGAGTACGTTTTATTCTCCTAAATATTACTATGAACGTATACTTACACTTATGAAGAATTTCAAACCATTACAAAAAAAGAAATACCGGTTACGCCTTTGTTATCTTAACGCATTTTTTAAATCTATCTGGTATTTTGGAATAATAGGAAGTGAAAAATTTTATTACTGGAAACTTTTTTTCTGGTCTTTAATAAAACGTCCCCGTCTTTTTCCCATGGTTATCACCTACGCTATCCGCGGATACCATTTTCGTGAAATTTTCAAAAATTATTAAAATGCAACTATTTTAAAAATAACCCTTTTACAAATGTACTACATTTATTTATTTCTAAATTTTCTTTAGCTATCTTTCATTTAGTAGCGAGTACAGCTTTTTGTTTGCAATCTAAAATATAATCAGCAGCAATTTTTAGGCTTAGATCCATACTGCTTATATTCTTCTGTTTGATATTTACTTTTAAAATAGCAATAATAACTTCCTGATTTTCTATTAAATTGATATTCTTACTTCCTGCTGTTTTTTGGAAATTAGTTGATAGAAATAATTTTTGACATAAATATTGTCATTTGTTAGTATTTATAACAAATGACATTACTGCTTAAAAGCAGGTAAAGGTTGATTGTAACAATAATAAATTATTAAATTTGGTTATTAATTCTAATCATTTAATGATTGAGAGAGGAACTTGAAGATTCAGTTGATCGCGTTATTAAAATTAGTGAAACCTCTAAATTAAGAAAGCTTGAGGAAGATAGAAAATGATTAGTATGTAAAACTTTACAAACAAGGCATTTATTAATCTGAATAAAGATTTATAAAAATGTAATTTTAGGAAATAAGAAATATTGTCTTAATTGAAAATATAGGAAATTACATGAAAAAAACACATACATGTAATGATGGCTATTCTCTTGAAGTATGTGATAAGCAGATTTTAATTTGAATACATTACTCCTGTAAAAATATGAAAATCGATCACGAAAAAAACATCAAAACTAAAATATTTTGTAAAAATTGGAGATAACATATGGAAAAAAGAAAAAAAATACTTCTTGTGAATGATCTATATTTCACACCAGAATTTATGATTAATCAATTAAAATGGTTAAATCAATACAATCTGGATTTTTTTACATTTTCAGATCACCCAGATGAACCTCAAGAAAGTTTTCAGAAAAGAATGTTAGATATGGAAGTGCATGGACCTTTAGATGAACTAGCTCCTCCAGAATTAATAAACGTAATTAAAGATATTAATATTTTGGTGGTTCATTTTACTATTATTCCTTCCACGATAATATCTGCAGCAAAAAATTTAGAATTTATTGGTGTTTTAAGAGGCGGCTGGGAAAATGTTGATTTACAAGCTGCAAGTTTACGGAAAATTCCGGTATCTAATTCGCCGGGTCGAAGCGCTGATGCGGTTGCTGATTTTACAATTGGTTTAATGATTAGTGAAAGTAAGAATATTGTTCGTAGTTCTATGGCGCTTAGGAATGGTTTATGGGAAAAACAATATATTAATTCAAATTATCGGTATAACCTTAAAAGTCAGACAATAGGATTAATTGGTTTTGGTCAAGTAGGAAGCAGGGTTGCTAAGAAATTAAGTGGCTTTGAAGTGAATATTTTAGTATATGATTCTTTTGTAAAAAAAGATACTATTACTAATGCAGGATGCCAACCGGTAGAACTTAATTACCTTCTTCAAAACTCTGATTTTGTATCACTTCATTATCGTTACACTAAAGAAACTAAGAATATGCTTGATTCACGGGAAATTTCTTTGATGAAACCAACTGCTTATTTAATCAATACTGCACGGGAAGGTTTGGTAAATAGCCGTGCATTATGTAAGGCTTTAAAAGAAAGAAAAATAGGTGGTGCTGCTTTAGATGTCTTTGATGAAGAACCACTTTCCAGCAACTCACCTTTTTTGCAACTTGAAAATGTTACTCTTACACCGCATTTGGCAGGACATTCTTTGAATTCAATGATTACTCCTTTTGAAATTTTAGGTCAGGAAATTGAACGTTTTTTGAAAAAAGAACCATTGAAATTCGTAAGAAACGAAATGAGAATATAGTCGGAGGTAAAAAATATGTCTAAAAATATAGAAAATATTATTTTAAATAAATATTCTTTATCTGGTAAAACGGCTCTAATTACCGGCGCTTCAAGGGGAATTGGAAAAGCGACTGCTATTTTATTAGCTTCTCTTGGAACAAACATGGCAATAAACGGAAGGAATTATCAATTACTGCAAAAAACTGCTAAAGAAATTGAAGAAACCGGACAGAAATGTATAATTTTAGAAGGTGACATTTCAGGTTCTGAAGGTTTACCGGGAAAAATGGTCAATGAAACAATAAGTCAATTTGGAAAGATAGATATATTGATTAACAATGCCGGTACTGTTAACCGTACAAGTTTTTTGGAAATGAAATTAGCAGATTGGAACTATGTTATTAATGTAAATTTAACCGCTGCAATGCTTTTTTGCCAAGC
>CBFCZX010000085.1:0-6871 GCA_965602765.1 uncultured Atribacterota bacterium
AATTTCACATGGTTCATAGGATAAATTGTTCTCTAATACCAATTCAGTATTTAGAACAATCCCCATAATGGAATTAAGATTATACATAGTCAGTTCAAACCCATTTTCCGCTTTAATTAGATTATGTTCGAGGTTAGATAACTGTGATTTAATGCGATTCAGTTCTAATGGGGCAATCATCCCTTCTTTTAAAAGCGCTTCCGATGTTTCCAAGTGAGCTTGCATTTGCTTGACTGCCTGAGAACTTACTTTTTTTAAGCCTTCAGCTTGCAGGATTTGGTAATACCCTTGGGTAACTTTGTAAATAATTTCCTGTTTTTCTTGTTCTAGCTCATTCAAAGAAATTTGCTTGTTGGCTTCTGCCTGGTCGACAAATGAATTTAGTTGACCACCGCTATAGAGAATTTTATTTGCCTGGATAGAGATAATCGGGGCTCCCTGACCAAGGGAAAAAAGATTACTGAAATCTCCTGCAGCAATATCTTCCTCTTCAAGGGTTTCGCTCATTTGAAGGTAGCCTCCCTGTAATTTTATGTTTAATTTTTTAGCACCTTCAGCTTCATCAATTTGAGCTTGACTAACATCTACCATCGACCCGGTTATTTTATAACCGATATTATTCTCCAAAGCAATTTGAATACTCTTTTCCAAATTTAATATCAATGATGAGGAGGCTGCAAAGACGATTGAATGACTAACTGATAAAATTAATAATCCTAAGAGAAGTACAGAGAGAACTTTTCCTAAATAATTAATTATTTTAAATCTCATTTTCATCACTCCTTATTTTTTTTCTTTACCTTTTTCTACACTGTTCATAGTTTTCCCAAATAATTGCTCAGTCAATTCCTTAAATTTTTCCTGCCTCTCAATGAATGACTGAGTTTTTAATACCATAAAACCTTCCTGATGAGGACCGGAAAGTATAACCAATTGCTCTTCAGGAGAAATTGAAAGCTCTCTTCTCAATTTTGCCGGAATAATGATTTGCCCTTTTTTGCCTACGGTAACTGTAGTAAAATATAAATCCGAATGATTAAACATTTCTCAACTCCTTTTTTCGAATTGCCCTACTTGTCGGATATTTAGCATATTACTTACTTTTCGTAAGAATACCATTCTTCATATTTTTTGTCAATGCTATTTACTTCTTTTTTTATGCTTATCTTCTAGGTTGCTTAACCATTCCTAATATTTTACTAACAAAATAGCCGATAAAATGATTGTATACTATTTTTTCATGCTTTAATATTCCGGGATGATATAACTGTTGGGAATTTAATATTATTTTAACATAAAAATTATAATATCAAAATTTACTTTAGGATTTATAATCCCTTAGACTAGAATTAATTATATAAACAGTACCTTCCTGCCTTCAATCTTAAAGAAAATGTTTGTTTTGCTAGTATATACTATTAATAGAGTACTTTAAAAAAAATGGTTAACGTCTTACTCGTTTCTTTCTTTTTACTTCTTTTTCTTTTTTTATTTCATTTCACTTTTAATTATTAGGTAAAAGTGATAAAATTGCAAATATCTCTTTTTATAAGGATAGCGAATGAAAAAAATAGTCGTTCAAAAATATGGTGGAAGTTCTCTTTCAACTATTGAAAAAGTGAAGAAAGTCGCTAAAAAAATTGTTGCCCGTTCTAAAGAAGGTAATCAAATCGTTGTCGTCGTATCTGCCATGGGGAATGAAACAGACCGACTACTTAAATTGGCTTATCAAATTAGTCCTTCACCGGATAAACGCGAATTAGATATGCTAGCTTCAACCGGTGAACAGGTTTCCATCGCACTCCTGGCAATGGCAATTCATGCACTGGGAAATAAGGCAATTTCATTCACCGCAAGACATGCCGGTATTTTAACCGATGGGATATATACCAGGGCAAAGTTAATAAAAATCGATAGCCAAAAAATTGAAAAAGCTTTGAATATTGGCAAAATAGTCATTGTGGCCGGATTTCAGGGAATCAATCATCACGATGAAGTGACTACTTTGGGACGTGGTGGTTCGGATTTGACCGCAGTCGCCCTTGCTGTCCAATTAAAAGCAAATCTATGTGAAATCTTTACGGATGTAGATGGTGTATATACCACTAACCCTAAACTTATTTCCGATGCTAAAAGAATTCCCAGGATTTCTTATGATGAAATGTCAGAGATGTCGGCTCTGGGTGCCCAGGTGATGCATCATCGGGCAATTGATTTAGCACGTAAATATCAACTTCCGATTTTAGTGAAATCAACCTTTGGCTCAAACAAAGGTACCATGATAACCAAGGAGGTTCCCATGCTGGAAAATGTCATTGTTAGAGGAGTAACCTATCAAAAAAATGTGGCAAAAATTACTCTTCAGGGAGTGAAAAAAGATACTAACCTTGCCTGTCGTTTATTTGAAGATTTAGCCAAAGCAAATATTGTTATTGATTCGATTGTTCAGGATTTTTATAATCAAGATACTGTGACTGTCTCTTTTATTGTGACAGAAGAAGATTTCACCCCATCTTTAAAAATTACCAAAGAAATAGCAGGAAAAATTGGGGTTCAAGAAATTTATACTGATTGCAATTTGGCAAAGGTCTCCATCGTGGGTGATGGTATTGCAAAAGAAGCTGGCATTGCCTCGAGGATGTTCCGCGCTTTATCTAAAGCAGGTATTCACATGGAAACCATTAACACCTCAAGAATTCGAATATCCTGCTTGATTAATCTTTCTCAATTAGACGAAGCGGTTAAAGCCATTCATAATGAATTTGAACTAAGCAAAATTAAAAAAGAGATATAAAAAGCCCTTCAGTAAATGCCAAAGGGCTTTAAAATGTACTGATTCCCAGGAAAAAATATTTATGTTTATTCTTTCTCTTTCTCTTTCCAGCGTACATGCTTTTTTTCCGTATCAGCTTTAGATAGCAGATAGATCATGCCGCCCAAACAGATTAGGAAAACACCAATACCGATGGGAGAACTCCATCCTAGTATTAAAAACCAGCTATCCATTTTCTTACCTCCTGTGAATTATTTTATTTATTTTCTCATACCATGTTAAGTAATCTCATTTAATAAATGCAGACAATCTACTTATCCGCTTACTCTAAATCATTCCATCTTTTAAGTCCGGGCATTTGGTATTTGTCTGCCATCCATTTTATCGGAAAAATCATCATGAGAGCCACAAAAGGAAGAATGCCCATTCTTATCATAAATCCAAAATCAAATCCCTCAACTGTAACGGTATGCAGTAAATTCATCGCTGAATTATTCATAGTATGGGCAATCCAGGGTGCCCACAAATTTCCGGTTTTAAAAAATAGATATCCCCAAAACAATCCTATTAATCCGGAAGCAACTATGTATCCCATGGCAATAACCATTGCTTCTACAGCACTCATTTGACCCAATGCATAGGATTTTATCGGCCAGATAATATGCCAAAGACCGAAAAGAAACGCCTGAAGTAGATTAGCTTTCCAAAATGAAAGACGCATACTAAAATGCGTCATCATTACTCCTCTAAATAAACCTTCCTCCATCAGTGAATTCATAAGATTACCAAAAATCAACCACAATCCGAAAAGAAATCCACCCTGAACTGCAAATTCTGCATCGAGGGCATTGCTCATGGGAGTAATAACAAAAGTAGTATCCAATCCCTTTAGGGTCAGATACAAATATTCAAAAAAATAACTGGAAGTGAGGATTAAAGCCATGGCAACTACGGTAATTAAAATGCTTTCAACAAAGTAATTGGAATGTATGCCAATATCTTTAATTTTTCTTTTGCTCAGCTTAAGATAGCCTAAAATCATTAAAAATCCGAGCAATTTTGAAATGAAAACTTCTCCCCATACTTCGTCTAATCTCAGGTAAAATATTTCTATGATTCTAAACAGCAATATAACAATAAAGAAGGTAATGCTAATCTGTACAGGATGCATTAAGGAAAAATTGCGAAAGGAATCCACTTTCTTTAATTCCATATTATCACCTCTTCGATATTAAAGAAGAATGAGTGCTAAAATCATGCCAATCTTCCAGTTTAAATAGCCTTTCATATACTTTGGTAATTTGAATTTCTAAACGAAGCATCCCATTAAAGAATAATATACTCCGCAGCAGATTAAAATTACATTTATTTATTTCCCTGGGGGTAAGTAATAAAAAAATCTTTATCTAATCGAAAATAATGACCGCTAGAATTAATTTATATTGGATTTATTAAACGCAAAAATGATTGTTATCTAATATTTATTAATCCCTAAGATTTTCGTCGAAAATCTTTTTTTAAAATATCTGATAAAAAATACAGTCCTTTAAGTAAAAACCAAAGGATTTGTAATTTCGACTTACCGGGTAGTTATTTGAAAGAATTTGTTTATGAGATAAGGGTAGAGGTAATACGTTAAAACAAAGTATTTTTAATTAAGAAAAATTTTATTGAAACTTGGAGTTAGATTTCATGAAACTCACAAAAGAAAAATCTATGAATTTATATAACCTAACCCCCCTTTAATTCGAAAAAAATCTATTATAAATTTTAAAAATTGATATCTCTTCAAATATAAGTAAATAATTTCTACATTTTATATTTGAATGAAATATCAATTTTTGCTCTAAAAATCAGTTTATTATCTTTCTCCATTTTTACATCAAGCTTTTTTACTTCAGCTATCCTAATTTCTTTAATTGTCTTAGAAGCAGTTTCTAAAGCAACTCTTGCTGCATCCTCCCATGATTTTTCACTGGTACCCACAATTTCGATAATTTTATATACACTTCCCATTTTGCACCTCCTATTTACCTTCTATTATTTTATTTAATTTAAGTACGATACGGTCACTCAACATATTTTCGCTATATTTTATTTTTTATCTATATATTTATATACAATATAACTAACTAAAGTCCTTCTTTTTTTAAATAAAGAACCAAAATTTCGATTTAAGAAAAAATATCTTAAATATTAACATTGATAAACATGCGAAAAATGTAAATATTTTTCCTAAAAAAACTATTTTTTTAAGGAAATGCCATCGCTTAAATAAAATGTATAAATTACATCCTGAGGGAAATATATAATTTGAAGGAAATAAAAAAAACAGGCAAAATTTACCTGTCAACCGTGGAAAATATGTATTTATTCTTTATTTTTCTATACTAATGATTATTTTATAAATATTCGCATAAGCCTTTGATAAAAATTAATTTTTT
This sequence comes from uncultured Atribacterota bacterium, assembly GCA_965602765.1. Lineage (GTDB taxonomy): Bacteria > Atribacterota > Phoenicimicrobiia > Phoenicimicrobiales > Phoenicimicrobiaceae > JAYEGH01. The sequence continues at coordinate 5,218 of CBFCZX010000085.1, forward strand.
TTATGCCAACTTACATTGCCAGTTTTGATAGTCACCCTACCACGAGAGACATTTTTCGCCATATCGTTTAACCATCCCTGCAAGGATTCAGAAAGATGGGCAATAACAGTAATATTTTCATCATAAGTGATATTGACAATCCTACCTTCCCTGCTTTCAATAGATTGAATAATTGGCCCTAATTCCTTATAATCTATTCCCTGCAATATGAATTCCCGCAACGCAAGTTTTTCTACCCTACCGGAAGCTTGTAATCCGTTTAAAGCGGATTCCCTATAAGCACGAATCAATCCTCCGATACCCAGTTTGATACCACCAAAATAACGGGTTACAATCACCATGACATTCGTTAACTTTTCATGCTCAATAGCCTGTAAAATGGGGGGTCCAGCAGAACTAGAAGGTTCTCCGGCATCTGAAAATTGTTTTTTTTCTTGTTCGTTAATGCCTATTTTATATGCCCAGCAGTGATGACTGGCATCCGGAAATTGCGCTTTCAATTCTTTCAAGAATTCCTTAATTTCTTCTTCTTTCTCTACTTCTTTCACAGAGGAATAGAATCGGCTCTTTTTAAAGATATTTTTTACCTGAGTATTTCGATTTACGGTTGTATAATTGTTTATATTCGACATATTTTTATCTTTCTGTTTTAGATAGTTGACAATATTTTATCCAACAGTTAATTTTATTGTAAGTCAGTTTTATTAATTTGTATCTTGCACTTTTTTATAAAATTCAAACAATTTTTTTCTATCTGTTTGACATTGCAAATTGATTATAAGCATTGTTCTTTTTTTATTAAGCCAACAATCAATAAAAATCCGGTAATCCCGGGGTAAAATAATTCTTAGAAAAGGATTTTTTCTTGGAGGAAAGTGAATACTCTTCACATCTGCCCAGGGAATAAGAATATCCAATAATTTATCCTGGTGTAACGATTCCCTCGATTTTAATAAGGAATACAGCCAATTTTTTCTGGGAAATGTTTGAAAATAAAGGGCATTCTCCGTGTAAAACAATATTCCCAAAATCGGACCGAAAAAACTATTATAACCGCTATTAAATTCTGCAAGCATTTTTCCTCTGATTTTTTCTCCTATTTCATCTTCTTTCTTCTTCCAATATTGTTCTTGATAATCCGTAGATGCTTTTTTCAAATTAATCTCCTTTAGTAAATGCATATAATAACATTATAATCGTTTTAAAGAAAAAATAATAATTTTCCGAAATTACCTCAATTCTTGCTAATTTAGTTATATTCCCGCATTTCCGAAATAAATCCCTTGATTGCATCAGCGAGTTCAATTAACTTTTTACAATCAACCAACTCAGGAACATCATTCGATGTATGCGTAACAGACATTAAAAGTTCTTTCATCTTCTCGGAAGTAAAAGCAATGGCAGGTATATTCTTTTGAGTAAATATCATATGATCACCTTGAAACCACTGTTCCCCGTGAATAATTCCTTTGTAACCTAAAAATATATCCTTTGCTTTTTCACTGATCATTTTAGGGCATCCGTACAAAGAGAGAGCATTCTTTCCGTTTTTAAAACCTACGTCATCGATGTTGATAACCATCAATATTTTTTCCAATTCTTTAGCGTATCGTTTCAGATAATCTAATTCTCCTCCTGCGCTAAAATTATCCTC
>CBFCZX010000086.1:0-6760 GCA_965602765.1 uncultured Atribacterota bacterium
TTTTTTTTCCTTGCATTATGTTTTTAAATTATAAAAAACAAATTGAAAGAAAGCGTATAATGAAATTTTTATTTCTCGATGACAGCAAACAGAAAATTAAAGGAAAAAATTGGGAGTATGTTGGTTATGGAGGATTTTGTATCGATTCTAGATACCTTAGACAACTGGAATGTGATTATTACGATATCAGAAAAAAATATAAGATACCGCAAGATATTGAATTAAAATGGTCTCCCAACAAGCATCATTTCTTAAATAAAGAATTTACCGGGAATAGAAATGCACTCTTTGAAGAAATCATTGATTTGCTAAAAAAATACCATATAAGAATTATATGCGCTGTTCATGATATCAATGAATGTTATAGGATAATTTTACAAAAATGGTCTATTGAAAAAATATATTTATGGGCAATCAGCGAGCAATTAAAATTTTTGATTAAAACATATGAAATACATTATCTCGAAGATAACGATGATATCGGATTGATTATTGCTGACCATTACGGAAATAAAAAGGGAGAGCACGATTTGATCGCTCAAAGTAAAGAATTTATCAAGCAGGGAACAGAATTTCATCGATTCAGTAGGATATGCATAACCCCGTTAACAGTATCTTCCAAGGATTCACCGTTTATTCAGATAGCAGATATAGTCGTTGGAATAACCGTGGGTTCCCTTGCAAATAACAGGTATGCTCTAAATCTCTTCGATAAAATATCCCGATTGTATTTGAGAAAATCCGATGAAGATATTAAGCATTCCCAATTTCCAATTTACGAATTAGTTTTGGATTATGGATTAAAATTATTTCCCGAAAATTTTAGAGAAAAAGGAAATAATATTTTTAAACGGTCCAGCGATAGATAAAACTAAACATTTGTTTAAATTTAAAGAGAATCACAAAAATGGAGGGTTATAAAATGAAGAACCTGAACAAAAAAGATGAGAGAAAATTGTATGGTTATCTTGCGTGGACATGGCCAATCATTAGCCCGGTAGAGGAATATGTTAAAGAAACGGAATATTTCAGTAAGTTGATTAGAAAAAATGCTAAGATTAAAACAAAGAAACTACTTCACCTTGGATGTGGAGGAGGTCATAATGACTATACCTTTAAAAAAAACTTTAAATTAACTTCAGTAGATATTAGCGAAGATATGATAAAAATTGCCAAAGAGCTTAATCCGAACGTCGATTATCAATTTGGAGATATGAGAACCATCCGGATGAGAGAGAATTTTGATGCTGTCACCATTCTTGACTCTATCAGTTATATGAGAACTGCTGAAGATTTAAAAAGAGCATTCAACACAGCATACTATCATTTAAAACCGGGAGGGGTTTTCCTGACGATGGCAGAAATAACTTACGGTCAATTGAAGCAGAGCGAAACTTTTGTTTCAACTCACTCTAGAGGAAACACAGAGATTACCTTTATCGAAAACTACTATGATCCCGATCCGGCAGACACCAGTTTCGAAGCAACATTTATCTATTTAATTCGAGTCAATGGCCAGCTGGAAATCCGTACAGACCCCCATCTTTGTGGTATTTTCAAAATAGAAACCTGGCATGAACTATTAAACGAAACAGGATTCGAAATCATTCAAAAGAGTTATACAGATGTATCAGGAAAGAGAAGTGAAACTTTTCCTGTTTTTATCTGTATTAAACCTCTTTGATTTTTTACACGAATAATGATTTCTTTAATGAATAGTTCGACAGAAGAAGATTGAAGAGTTATTGAAATGAATATTACCATGAAAAAGTAAGATAATTTATGAATTTTTCAATTGTATTCCCCTTTGTTTACAGGTTTTGGCTTTGAAGTCTTGAAAATAAAAAATAAATTTCTATTTTGAATTCTCTTAAGATAAAGATTAGATAATGCGTTTTAAAAATATAATACAAAGAAATCACTTTTAAAAGAAGGATTTTCCTTATTTTTGTCGAATAAAAAAAAAGAAATAACTACTGCAGAGCTGTGTTAACCGTCTTAAAATATCGAAAATCAACAAATAATTTTCAATCTAATCATTTAATCTATCTATATTCTCATTAATAAAAATTATAGAGGCAGTAAGATGAATGACAGGAATTTTCGGGAAATATTAATGGGGCTTATCCCATTGGCGGCTTTTCTTTTGGCATTATCAATCGGTACATTGTTAATTGCGATTCTTGGAATAAATCCCCTGGTAGCTTACCGTGCTCTCATTAAGGGTGCATTTGGAAGTTTAAATGCTATTGCAGATACCGTTGTGAAGGCAACTCCTTTACTTTTTGTTGGATTGGGAATCTGTATTGCTTTTAGAGCCGGAGTGTTAAATATCGGAGGAGAGGGACAATTAGTTGTTGGTGCTCTTTCCGCTACTATTTTCTGCCTGAATTTTCCTAATTTGCCAGGTTGGATTCTTGCATTTATTGCTCTATTGATTGGTCTTTTATTTGGGGCTATCTGGGCAGGAATTGCCGGTTTCCTTAAAGCTTATTTCAATGTCAATGAAATACTGAGTACGATTATGTTGAATTATATTGCAGCTTATGGGATGAATTATCTCCTTCGCGGACCGATAATGGACCCGCTCCAGGTGCAGCTTGGCTCATTTATTCCGCAAACTGCTCGATTATCCCAAACAGTTGACCTGCCTCGTCTTATTCCTACCCGCTTACATTTTGGAACCGTTATTGCGGTTGTATTTGCTATTTTGGTATACATCTTGCTTTGGAGAACTACCATAGGATTTCGTATTCGAATGGTAGGACAGAATATTCAGGCATCACTTGCTTCCGGTATTAACGTACAAAAATATATGGTGCTTGCTTTTATCTTGAGTGGTGCACTCATTGGATTAGGAGGAGCCATTGAAGTTATCGGAGTACATCACCGGATATTTACCGACGGGTCTGTATCGGGATTTACCGGAAGTGCCGGTTTTAACGGAATAGTGGCTGCTTTATTTGGACAACTTCATCCGATTGGAACCATTCCTGCTTCCTTATTATTAGGTGCATTGTTAACCGGAGCAAATAAAATGCAGAGAGTCGTCCAGATTCCATCTGCATTAATTGGAGCTTTAAATGGACTAATTGTTCTTTTTGTGGTAGGAAGCGAATTTTTGCGCCGTCGTCAAACCAGAATCATGGAAAAAACGGCAGAGGTAAAAGATAGTTGTAAAACCGTTCATCAAGAGGAGAAGAGTTAATGGAAGCCATTATTATGGGAATTATCAAATCAGCTATTCGACTTGCAACACCTTATCTCTATGCTTCCATCGGAGAGACATTGGGGCAGCTAAGCGGAGTATTAAATCTTGGGGTTGACGGTGTCATGCTTATGGGAGCTTTTAGCGCTTTCTATACGGTAGTTAAAACCGGTAACCTTGTTCTTGGATTATTGGTGGCTATGTTGGTTGGAGGTGTCTTTGGTCTTTTAATTGCTTTTATTAACGTAACTTTGAAAGCTGAGCAGGGAATCAGCGGTATCGGCGTCTATATTTTCGGTTTGGGTTTAAGCAGTCTTTTATTCCGTGTATTAATCGGAACCGTTCAAACTGTCAATGGTTTTGCTCCTTTGCATATTCCATGGCTTTCTAAAATTCCTATACTTGGTGAAATCTTTTTCCAACAAAATATTCTGGTATATGGTGCGTTTTTATTGATTCCTTTATCCTGGTTTGTAATCAATAAAACGCCATTGGGTCTTAGTATTAGAGCTGTAGGGCAGCATCCGGAAGCTGCTGATTCGCTAGGTGTCAATATTGTCCGTATTCGATATTTGACGGTAATTATCGGTGGTATACTTTCCGGTGTCGCCGGTGCATCTCTCTCGATTGCCTTATTGAATGTCTTTCAGCAGAATTTAACGAATGGAATGGGCTTTATTGCAGTTGCTTTGGTCTATTTTGGTGCCTGGCGTCCGGTAAGTGTTCTAACCGGAGCTCTTCTATTCAGTACAGTTAATGCGATTCAGATATGGATTCAAGTAAAGGGAATAAATATTCCGTCTGATTTCACCCTGATGCTTCCTTATATTGTTACTATTATCGTACTTACTGCCATGGCAAAACGGCATGTCCGTCCGCCAAAAGCACTAAACAAACCCTTCGAACGGGGGGAATAAAATAATTTCAGGGGAGGTAGCTTATAAAAAATATTGTCTTAGAACAGTTTTGTTATTTTATAAAATAAAAAAATAGGAGGATGAAAAGATGAAATTGAAAAAGTTAGTAATCTTTATTGCTATAACAAGTATCTTTATATTATCTCTTGGATTCGGTGTTAGTGCAGAACCATTCCGCGTGGCATTTATTATGCCAAGTACTGTCAATGATTTTGCCTGGAGTCAGAGCATGTATGATGCTTTAATGACCATTCAGGAAGAGATGGGTGAAGATGAATTTCAGTTTGTCTATTCCGAGAGCATGTTTGTGGTAGCAGATGCTGCTGCAGCTATCAGGGATTATGCCAGTGAAGGTTATAATTTAATTATTGCCCATGGTTCTCAATATGGGTCTTCTTTGGTGGAAATTGCTCCGGATTTCCCCAACACAAGTTTTGCCTGGGGTTCCACCGCGAATGTTTTTACTGATCAGGGAATAACGAATATATATGCCTATGAACCCTTAGCTGAGCAGGGTGGCTTTGTTAATGGCGTACTGGCAGCAAAGCTTTCTAAGAGTAATATTTTTGGTGTCATCGGTCCAATCGAGACCGGAGATGCCAAATACTATACCGAAGGATTCAAGGCAGGCATAGAGTCAGTAACACCCGATGCCAAGATCAATGTGACCTGGATTGGTTCATATAGTGATGTTGCCCTTGCTTCAGAGGCAGCTCAAACTCATATAGATGCCGGTGCGGATGTACTTACCGGAACATCACAGATGGTTGTCGGTGCCATTGGTGTAGTAAAACAGAGAGGAGCCCTCTGGTTTGGCTACGATGTAGATCAATCTGCGCTTGCGCCTCAACATGTTGTTTCCAGTGTAGATGTTGTCTGGGCTGTTGCTCTGAGACCGATGATAGAAATGATTAAAAAAGGAGAAATGGGAGGAAAAATATTTACCCTTAATCTGGAAAACGGAGGACTTAGAATCGTGGTAAATGATGAAGCTCTTATAGGTAAAACAATCGAAGATATCATTCAAGGAAAAATGATGGTTAGATAACAGAGAAGAAAAAAATGAGAGGATATGAGGGATTTCAATCATTCTAATATGAAAAAAGAAAGAGATAAACTATCTAATTTAACCAAAGTTGAAAAGGTGGAAATGCGGGAAATTGTCAAGCAATTCCCGGGTGTTCTGGCTAATGACCGAATTAATTTTGATATTCATTCCGGGGAAGTTCATACACTGCTTGGTGAGAATGGTGCGGGAAAAAGTACCTTGATGAAAATCCTTTACGGCATATATCATCAGGATAGTGGTGATATTTTTGTAAATGGAAATGCCGTTAAAATTCGTTCTCCCTTGGATGCAATACAACTTGGCATCGGTATGGTACACCAGCATTTTATGCTGGTTCCTACCCTTACCATCGCTGAAAATATAGCTTTAGGACTTCATTCCTCTCGAAAATTTTTACTTGATTTAGATGTTGTGAGCAAGCGAATAAAGGAATTGGTAAAGATACACGGTCTCTATGTGGATCCGAAAGCAAAGGTATGGCAACTTTCTGTAGGAGAGCAGCAGAGAGTAGAAATATTAAAAGTATTATATCGGGGTGCTTCTCTTCTTATTTTGGACGAACCTACAGCGGTTCTTACTCCGCAAGAGGTGGAGGAACTTTTCCGTGTCTTGCGGAGTATGATTAAAAAGGGATATTCCATCATCTTTATCAGTCACAAACTTCACGAAGTCTTATCTTTAAGTGACCGGGTGACTATACTCCGTCATGGCAATGTCATCGATACACTCCCCATTTCAGAAGTGACTAAAGAGAAATTGGCATGCCTTATGGTGGGCAGAGAAGTACTTTTTCAGGTGGAACACCCAGTAGCAGAAATTGGAAATATATCTCTCGCCTTAAAAGGAATTTGGGTTCAGGGAGATGAAAACCTACCTGCATTACGGGGAATTGATTTGGAAGTTTATTCAGGTGAAATTTTAGGAATTGCCGGGGTATCGGGAAATGGCCAACGTGAACTAGCGGAAGTTGTTGCAGGTTTGAGAAAATCGACTAAAGGTAAAATATTTATTAAAGGAAAAGAGGTAACCGGATGGAATCCCTCCCGGCTTCTTGAATTCGGCCTCTCTTATATTCCCGAAGAAAGAATGAGAGACGGGACCATTCAAAAATTTACAGTGGAGGAAAACCTGATTCTTAAAGATCACATTCATAAACCTTATGCTGAAGGAATTTTTATGAATTTCAAAAATATTGCCCTGGAGAGCGAACGTTTAATCAGTGATTTTGATATTAGAACACCTTCCCGTCATACGACTTTAAAAAGTCTTTCCGGGGGAAATATTCAGAAATTAATCCTGGCACGGGAACTTTCGAGAAAACCGAATGTCCTTATAGCAGCTCAGCCGACCCGTGGTTTAGATGTCAGTGCTACAGAATATGTCCATCGACAATTAATGGAGCAAAGGACAAAATTAAAATCAGCAACACTTCTTATATCTGATGACCTGGATGAAATACTGTCACTTTCTGACCGCATTGCGGTCATATATGAAGGTAAAATTATGGGAGTAGTGAATAGAAATGAAGTGAATGTGCAAAAGCTGGGCATGATGATGGGAGGAATT
>CBFCZX010000087.1:0-6721 GCA_965602765.1 uncultured Atribacterota bacterium
TTAATGGCATCATCTTTTTTTATTTTCCGGTAAGCTTCATAAGTTGTGAAGGAAAACTGCCTTTTTTTCTGGTTATTCATATAAATATAATCCCTAAATTGATTGAATTTTTTATTATTTTATAGATATGCAAATTCTCTCAAGGGTAATTGGCTATTAGAGGATATTTTTCACGACATCTAATTCGCTCACGTAAATGATGGTGTAATATTTTTAGTATATTTTAAAATAAATTCTTTTTTGGATTTGGAAAATTATTTATACCATTATGGTTCTTTTTTCTTCTTAAAAAAGCAGGGATTTCCAGGTCTTTATCGTCAATTTCATCTTCCACGGGAATTATTTCTTCAATGGGTTCAATCTTTTCTTTTTTAGGTTGTCTTTTTTGAGTGGTTTGGAAATTTTCTCTTTCTTCTTCCTTGCTCTTTTCGCATTGAGTAGCAATAACCGAAACCCTGATCTCATCTTTCATTTTTTCATCGATGATAGCCCCAAAAACGATATTTGTTTCATCTCCAACCGCCCCAGATATAATTTCTACAATTTCATTGACTTCAAAAAGACTCATATCCAATCCGCCGGTAACATTAATAAGTAAAGATTTTGCTCCTCGAATAGATACTTCTAATAAAGGACTGGTTATTGCCATTTTTGCAGCCACAGATGCCTTTTTCTTTCCTTGTCCTGTTCCGATACCAACCAGAGACAACCCGGCATCTTTTGCAACTGTTTTTACATCTGCTAAATCTAAATTGATTAAGCCGGGAATAGTGATTAAATCTGCAATAGCTTGAACAGATTGACGTAAAACTTTATCGGTCATTTCAAACGCTTCTCGCATAGAAGTATCTTTTGAAACAATTTTTAATAAACGGTCATTGGATATAGTAATTAAAGCATCTACTTCTTTTTTTAATTCTTCAATACTTGTTTCTGCTTGTAATTTTCTTCTTTTACCTTCAAAGGAAAAAGGTTTTGTAACAACGCCAATGGTTAAAATTCCCAGCTGTTTAGCCATTTTTGCAATGACTGCCGACGCTCCACTACCGGTACCTCCTCCCATGCCGGATGTGATAAAGACAATATCTGCTTTTTCCAATACTTTTGCAATTTTCTCCTTATCTTCTTCGGCTGCTTTTTTCCCTAATTCGGGATTGCCTCCTGTACCTAAGCCATTTGTCAGGGCTTTTCCGATTTGAATCTTCCGATGTGCGTGGGAAAGTGCCAATGTTTGCAAATCGGTATTTACAGCAATTAAATCAAGGTTGTTTAATCCTTGACGGGCCATTTCCCGGATTGCATTATCTCCTCCACCTCCCACACCAACCACTTTTATGTCAACAAACTGTTCGAATTCTTTTTTTGATGAATTTACAGTTTCGGATAATGATTCCTTTCCATTATCCTTAACTTCTATTTTCTCCTCTATTCCGGAAGAAGTATTTCTGATTAGATCTTCTTTGTATTCCAGAATTTTGCTAAATCCTCGCCCCAATGTTTTCTTTTTCAAAAGACATCACCTCTTGCCCAAGTTTATAATAATCTACCGCCCCATGTGATCTGGGACTGTAATATAAGGCTGGTATTCCCTGGCTACTAGCTTCTACCAGTGTAATATTTTTTCTAATTATGGTTCTAAATAAACTATCTGTAAAATATTGCTTTATCTCTTCCATCACTTCTTTTGACAAATTACTTCTCATATCAGCAATTGTAACTAAAATAGATATTTTTATGGAATGATTTAAATTCCTTCGAACTAACTCGGTCGTTTCAATGAATTCTTCTATGCCTCGTAAGGCAAAAAAATGAGGTTGCATAGGGATAATTACTTCGTTGCAGGCTTTCAATGCATTCACAGTTAATATTCCCAAAGAAGGTGGACAATCAATAAGTATATAGTCGAATGGAATTTTACATTCCCTAATGCTTGATGCTAAAAAATCTTCCCTTCCAATTTGATCTATTAGTTTATACTCAGCACTAGCAAAATCAATATTTGTAGGTGCAATAAATAGATTATCTTCCTCGCCGAAATTCATTTTTCTCAATACTTCTTCTAATTTTAGCTTATCTTTTGACCGGATAGGTTCCATAACATTCAGCATAGTTTTTTTTAAGGTGTCCGGTTCAATACTCAAACCCAGGGTAGTGTGTGCTTGAGGGTCTAAATCAATTAACAACACTTTTTTTCCCATAGAGGCTAAACTTGCACCCAAATTTATAGTGGTTGTGGTCTTTGCTACTCCACCTTTCTGATTGGCAATAGAAATTATCCTCACACCCTATCCCTCCAATATACCAAAAATTAAATTGTATATTATTCTGTTGTGATTATATCACAATTTTTTAAATAGTTAAAAAAAAATTCCGACTAAAGTGAAATAAAATATTTCGAAGATCATCTTATATTTTTATTCTGTTTTTTTTGTAAAAGTTCCTTCTTTTTTTAGAATTTCCTAAATATTTTAAAATCAAAGTCATCAAAAAAAAGATTAATAATATCATATATTCTCCTTTTTAGTCTTTACAGAAAAAACCCCTTTCTTGCATATTTGACCCATGTATAAAATATTTGCACATACATATTTTTAGCTATTTTTCAAAAATGGGTTTAACTTGACTTTTTTTAAAATTATGCATATACTTGGTATTAATAGTAAATACTAGTAGCAAGTAATATTTTATAGAAAATAATATGAAGGGAGACATAAACATGAGTATAAAAACCATACCTGAAATGTTAAAAAACAGCATTAATTCATACCCGGAAAGAATTGCTTTTAAAGTAAAAGAAAACAAGAGATTTGTTCCTATTACTTATAAAGAATTTTACAGTAGGGTTGTAGCATTCGGAACAGGGCTACACAGCATAGGAATCAAACCGTTTGACCATATTGGTTTGGTTAGCGAAAACCGATTTGAATGGATTATATCCGATATGGCAATCATCGGTTTGAGAGCCGTTGATGTTCCCTGCAGCGGTGCCAGCTCATCTCATGACATTCATTTTAAACTTAAACATTCCGACTCCGTAGCCGCCATATTAGAAGGAGAAAAACAGTTTGCAGATTTTTATAGCATGGTTCATGATCTTTCAAAGATAAAGACCGTTATCTTACTTGATAAAATAAAACTATTTTCCGAAAAAACAGATATACCGGAATGGTCTATGCCTGTTCCTTTTCAAGATGGAAGCGAATTGACAAAGGTATTTAATTCTGAAATAGAATTAATGGTGAAAAATACCAATAAATATATCTTCCTTTCAAAAAAAGCTAAAAAATTTTTAGAAGAATATTTGCGTAAAAATACTAAAAAAATGTTTCAAAATATTCCATCTAAAAATAGTAATAGCACTTTCATCACTGAACTACTAAAAAGAGCTGTTATAATAGAAAATGATTATAACCAAAAAAATTCTCTATCAATTTTTTCTTTTGAAGAAATAAATAGAATAGGAAAAAAACAATTAGCTAAAGGAAATACTCATTTTTCAGAAATATCTAAAACTGCTCTCCCTGAAGATCTGGTTACCATCATTTACACTTCAGGAACGACTGCTGATCCTAAAGGGGTCATGCTCCTCAATTCTAATTTTGCGCACAACTTAAGAACCGCACCCCCAACCGTAGGCATAAAAAAAGAAGACCGTTTTCTATCCATTTTACCCTCCTGGCATATTTATGAAAGAACCGTAGAATATTGTGCATTAACTGTTGGAGCTTCTACGGCCTACAGTAAACCTTATAAACAAGTTCTTTTACCAGACCTTAAAAAGGAAAAACCAACTGTCATGTGCAGTGTTCCACGCATATGGGAAAGTGTTTACAAAGGAATCATGGATAAAACTAAAAAAGCAAGTGGCATCCAAAAAATGATCTTTAATTGGGCTATTAACACTGGAAAAGAATATAAAGAAGCTGAAGGTATCTTAAACAATACACTTCCCTTATTTGATCGCGTTGAATATACTAAAGATGAATTGGCTAAAGCAAAAAGGACAACCAGAAGATTAGGCTGGAAATATCGTTTAGCTGATAGGTTGGTTTTCGAAAAAATCCGAGAAATAACCGGTGGAGAATTAAGATTTGCAATTAGTGGCGGTGGAGCATTGACCAAAGTAACAGATGTCCTCTTTAATATTGTCGGTTTAAAGGTCTGTGAAGGTTATGGCCTGACTGAAACCTCACCGATTATCTCTGGCAGGGTAGAAAAATATAATATTTTATTTACCGTAGGTCCTCCCTTACCGGAAGTAGAAATCAAGATTGTGGACAAAGATAATTACAACAAAGAATTACCCCATGGTCAAGTCGGAGTTATCCTCGTTAAAGGACCTTTAGTCATGAAAGGCTACTATAAAAATGAAAAAAAGACCAGGGAAGTAATAAAAGATAGTTGGTTTAATACCGGAGATTTAGGAAAGAAAACTAACAATGGAGAATATTTGAAAATCGTGGGAAGGATAAAAAATACCATTGTACTAAGAGGTGGTGAAAACATTGAACCTCTTCCTCTGGAAGATAAATTGAAAGAAAGTATTTATATCAATATGAGCGTAATAGTCGGCCAGGATAAACCACGTCTGGGTGCCTTAATTGTTCCCGATTTTGATGCTTTGGCAATTTATACAAAGAAAGAAAATATCAAATATAAAAATAACGAAGAATTAATAAAAAAACCAGAAATCATCGCTTTATACCAAAAAGAACAAAAAAGACTCATCTCCAAAGAAAATGGATTTAAACCCTATGAAACAGTAATGGGTATCAGCCTTCTCCTGAATGAACTTTCTGTTGAAGCCGGAGAAATGACTGAAACATTAAAAATAAAACGTTTTGAGGTTCACAAAAAATATAAAAAAGAAATAGATAAGATCTGTGGATAAAACAGGTAATAGTTAATATAAAATAGTTAATATCATTGAAAAATATAATTACAAAATAAAAATATGGCAAAACCAGCAAGTATTTCCTTCTTTATATAACTACATTTTATAGCTTAGCCTAATATTGATTGATCTGTGCAATTAGTAAAACTGTGAATTGTCAGTTATTCCAATTAATCATTTACTACATTGGAATAGAAATTTTACCAATTTTTCAATCAAATCAATCGTTCATAGGAGCAAATTTATGTTTTCCATGAATTTTTGATCTTTTATTTTGTAAAATCAACTGGGAGCAATCACATCATTAATTAAAAATTCCATTATTGAAATTATCTGACAATTAGTCGTTTTTATATGAACTGCAAAAAACATGACAGCATAATCGGGAGGTGTCATTATGACAATTAGTACATTGCACGAAATGTTAAAGAACAGTGTTGACTTGTACGGGGATAGAATCGCCTTTAAAGTAAAAAAAGACAGAAAATTCGAACCCATAACCTATAAAGAATTCTACAATAAAATTAAAAGATTTGCTACTGGGCTAAACAGTATTGGCATCAAACAATTCGACCATATCGGATTAGTTTGCGAAAATCGTTTTGAATGGATTATTTCTGATTTAGCTATCATCGGTTTAAGGGCAGTTGATGTTCCCTGCAGTGGTGCCAGTTCATCTCGTGATATTCAATTTAAACTCCAACATTCCGATTCCACAGCTGCTATTCTGGAGGGAGAAAAACAGTTTGCAGAGTTTTACAGTATGTCTAATGAACTTCCTAAAATAAAAAACATTATTTTAATTGATAAAATAAAACTATTTTCTGATAAAGAAGATGCGCCCGAATGGACTACCCCGCTTCCCTTTCAAGACGAAAATAAAATAAATAAGAAATTTCTTAGCGCTATTCATTACATGATTAAAAATGAGCACAAAATATTTTTTTTATCTGAAAAAGCTAAAGTTTTTTTAGAAAAATATCTCGGTGAAAATATTGAAGAACTCAAAAAATTTGCAAAATCCAAACAAACTATTAATTTTATCCAAAAAAGTCTATTAAAAAGGATGTTAATTATTGAAAAAAAACATAATGAAAAACAAACAACTTCTATTTTCTCTTTCGAAAAAATTAATAAAATAGGTGATTCATTATTATCAGATAGCAATACTGAATTTGCCAAGATTTCTAAAACTGCTCTACCTGAAGACCTGGTAACTATTATCTACACTTCAGGTACGACTGCCGATCCAAAAGGTGTCATGTTGACAAATGCCAATTTTATGCACAATTTAAGAGTGCTTCCGGAAACACAAAAATTGAATCTCAACGATCGATGGTTATCAGTTCTACCTTCCTGGCATATTTTTGAACGTACAGCGGAATACCTTATTCTTTCAGTCGGTGCTATGATGGCTTATAGTAAACCTTACAAGCAGGCTCTTCTTCCGGATTTATTGACTATAAAACCAACTGTTATGGTTAGTGTTCCCAGAATATGGGAAAGTGTCTATAAAGGCATCATAGATAAAGTTAAAAAAGAAAGTTTTTTAAAAAAAATGATATTCAACTGGGCAATCAAAGTGGGAGGAAAATATAAAAAAGCAGATGCTATTCTAAAGAATAAGATACTGTTATTCGATAAACCGGAATTTTCACCAGAAGAAAAAAGCCAATCCATAAAAACTATAAAAAGATTGGATTTGCAATATAAAATTGCAGATAAATTAGTCTTTAAAAAAATTAGAGAAGTGACCGGTGGTGAGTTAAGATTTGCAATCAGTGGCGGAGGTGCCCTTCAAGAAAATATTGATGAATTTTTTAATAT
>CBFCZX010000088.1:0-6695 GCA_965602765.1 uncultured Atribacterota bacterium
ATTTTTAAACAATTCCTTAAAGTTTTCGGCTAATATCCCGTCATTTTTATCAATAACTGCACCCTCTATGGCAAGAAGTGTTGATTGAACCGCCCAACCGGATGCAAGTGCCAGCTTATAAGCACGACAAATGACATTATCCGCCATTAATCCCTCTTCAATCATCTCGACAAATTTTGTCCCTACTCCGTTTTTAATCTTCAAGCCTTCCTCTGCGATAGCCAAATTCATCTGAATGCCTTTTTTTATAAATTCATTTCATTAAAATATTTGTGTTTTTAAAATCTTCTTTGTTCGGTATGTTTTAAAACATAAATTGTTTTGTTGTTTCTATTAGAATGTATGAATTCGGTTTTTCCCCAGATGTGGTTATCTGATAATTTATTTGTGAATTCTCGGCTCATCTCCCGGTGATGCTGAAATAAAAAATGCATGCTTTAATAAAGCATGCATTTTTCTTAAACTATTTTCTTTGCAGACTCAAAATAATTTTTCTAAATTTTCCTAAAATAAGACTATAGATAATAAAACATATTCCAGCATCTTTCTGAATAAAGCTTAAGAAGATGGAAATAAATCTTTTTCGATAATCTTCTCGGCAATCTGCACAGCATTTAATGCTGCGCCTTTTAAAAGGTTATCAGAGACAATCCACATAATTAAGCCATTGTCTACCGAAATATCTTCCCTGATTCTTCCAACAAAAACCTCATCTTTTCCTTCGGCAAATAAAGGCAAGGGATATTCTAATTCTCTCGGATTATCAATGATTTTAATTCCCGGAAATTCGCTTAATAATTTTTGGGCTTTCTTGACTGAGATTTTCTTTTCAGTTTCAATATGTACCACTTCTGAATGTGCCCGGTATACCGGAACTCTTACGGTAGTTGCAGCAACTCTAATCTTATCGTCACCAAAAATCTTTCTGGTTTCATAAAGCATTTTCATCTCTTCACTCGTATAACCGTTATCCCCAAATGAACCGATATGAGGAAGGGTATTATACGCTATTTGAAAGGGATATGCCTTTATTTCAACTTCTCTCCCAATTGCGATAGCTTCTGTTTGATTTTTTAATTCTTCTATTGCTTTTTTCCCGGTTCCCGAAACGCTCTGATAAGTTGCAACAACGATTCTCTTAATTCCGACTGCATCATAGATAGGTTTTAAAGCTACTACCATCTGAATCGTAGAACAGTTGGGATTAGCAATTAATCCTTTATGCCAATCAAGGTCGTGGGAATTTACTTCCGGTACAACCAAAGGAACATTCGGATCCATTCGGAAATATTTACAATTATCGACAACAACTGTGCCTTGTTTTACCGCCAAAGGAGCAAAATGGGCACTTACTTCATCCCCTGCCGAAAAAAGTCCGATGTCGATCCCGAAAAAAGAATCATCTTTTAACTCCTGAACAAGGATTTTTTTTCCTCTAAATAAATATTCTTTTCCTGTTGACCTTTCAGATGCAAAAAGACTTAACTTTTTTACCGGAAAATTTCTTTTTTCCAATACCGTTCTCATTTCTTCACCTACCGCACCGGTAGCTCCGACTACGGCAACATTATATTGTTTCATATTTATACACCTACTCCTTCTAGTCCAAATTCTTTATGAATTGCCTTAACTGCTTTTTCGATATTCCCAGCATTTATTAAACAGGAAATTCTAATACCGGAAGTACTGATCATGTCAATATTAATCCCCTCTTTTGATAATGCTCCGAACATTCTTGAGGCAACCAGGGGATCACTGGTTATCCCCGCACCTACAATAGATACTTTGGCAACTTCCGAATCAGTAATTATTCCCTGTGCCTTTACCTCTTTGATAAACTTTTTAGTAATCTTGCCTGCCTTATCGAAATCATTCATAGCTACCGTAAATGCAATATCGTTAATTTCTTTCCGATGGGAACTTTGTATAATCATGTCCACAATGATTTCTTTCTCGGCTAAAGCTTTAAATAATTTATAGGCTATTCCGGGAATATCCGGAACACCTTCCGCTACAATTTTGCCTACGTTCTTTTCCTGGGTTACTCCTCTTACAATTACTTTTTCCAACATAGTATCCACCTCCTTTATCATCGTGCCTTCTCCCGCTTCAAATGATGATTTAACAACAATTTTCACCCGGTAATTTCGGGCCAAATCTATGGCTCGATAATGCATTACTTTTGCCCCCAATATCGCCAATTCAGCCATTTCATCGTATGATATTTCAGGGATACGAGATGCATTTTTTACAATGTGAGGGTCAGCATTATAAACTCCGTCTACATCTGTATATATTTCGCATAAATCGGCTTTTAGTTGTGCGGCCAATGCAATTGCGGTTGTATCTGAACCTCCTCTGCCTAAAGTAGTAATATCGCCGTTCAGATTAATTCCCTGAAAACCGGCAACAATCACAATATTGCCTTTCTTGAGGGCATTTTTAATTTTTTCATGATGAATATTCGTTACTTTTGCTTTGGTATGCGCTGCATTTGTCATAATTCCAGCTTGCCGACCTGTAAAAGAAATAGCTTCCCAATCTAAACTATGGATAGCCATGGTTAAGAGAGCAATAGAAATTTGTTCTCCTGTTGACAAGAGCATGTCCACTTCTCTTTCTCTGGGATTTATGGTAATATCTTTTGCCATTTTTATCAACTCATCGGTACTCTTCCCCATTGCGGATACGACAATAACCAACTGGTATCCTTCTTTTGCTTTTTGAACAATTTTATGGGCAATTTTTTTAATTTTTTTAATATTGGATACAGAACTTCCACCGTATTTTTGTACAACAATTTTATTCATTAGTAAAAATTACTCCTTTTAAAACTTACAATTCATCAAGTTGTCAATCTTTCGATCAGTTCATTGCCCAGTCTATTCAGTTGGCCGATTATTCGGTAAATTATATACTGTGTCATATACAAAAATAACTTGTTTTAAATTCTGAATCTTAATTTTATTGTCATGTAAATGAGCATCTTCATACAAATCACTATCCACTATATTTCTATGTGTTATATTCTATCTGATCTATGCTATGAATTTTGTCCCTTCTAAATCCGGTTCCAAAACCAGTACCCTGCAATTAATACCAGCTTTCAGAAAAGCATCTCCCATAATCTGACTAATGATGTTTTCTGTTCCTCTTTTTGTTAAGGAAATCACCGTCGGACCTGAACCACTTAAGGCAATACCAGCATAACCGGTATTTTTCACCTGTGAAAACATTTCTTGCAATCCCGGTATATATGTTGCCCTGTAAGGCTGATGGATTTTATCTTCCATCGCTTCAGCCAATAATTCCCAACGAGATTCTTGTAGCGATTTTACAAGAAGAGCTGAACGGCTGAGATTAAATATCGCATCCGATAAAGGCAATTTGTCGGGCAATACACTTCTCATTTTTTCAGTACTTAAGTGAAAGTCTGGAATAGCGACAACGACTCGTAGATCATTGGGAAATTTTATTTTCAACCATTTTACTGGCTTGTTTTCAGTAGAATATGCCAGAGTAAATCCACCCATTAAAGCAGGTACGATATTATCCATATGTCCTTCTAAAGATAGCGCTGTTTTCAATATTTCTTCATTGGAAAGTTTTAAGTTATAAAGTCGAGATGCGGCGATAATTCCTCCTATAATTGCAGATGCACTGCTCCCTAAACCTCTGGTCACCGGAATTTGATTTAAAGTTTTTATTCTTATTCCTTTTACATCTCTCCCTTTGCCATATTTTTTCAAAACCAGCATAAATGCCTTCCAAATTAAATTATTCTCGCCTTTTTCAAACTGTGCGGCACCTTCCCCACGTGATTGAATCATCAGATCTTCTTTTGCTTCTTCGATTTCCAAAAATAAATATTTCTTTAAAGCCAATCCGAAACAATCAAAGCCACTCCCTAAGTTGGCGGTGGTAGCCGGAACCCTTATTTTAATCAAAAATTTTCTCCTTTAGATATTCGTTGCCCCTTATTATTTTGAATTTCCTAAAATTATAACAAAATAAAAACCTATTGACTCATCATCTACCAATATTATATTTAATCCACAGTATAAGCCTGCACTTATCATCCGTACTTATATTCTACAGCTAACTGATATTGTAATATGCTCTGATGTAATATACAGTCAATAGCGATATTCTCTCATTTTTCACAATAAACCATGTACTGATATATTATATTTCTGCAACTCTGATTACATTACATATTTTTTCCACACAACTTAACTCGGCAACCTTTTTGAGCGCTTCCTGTACGCTCCCCTCTTTTGCTTCATGTGTTAAAAAAACAATGTCTACTATTTCTCCTGCTTCTCCTTTCTGGATCACCGAAGCAAAGCTAACCTTTTTATCGGCAAATGAACCGGCAATTTCCGCGAAAACACCAGGACGGTCTTTTACTCTGATTCTTAAGTAATAAGAAGAATAAGTTTCATAAAAATCTTTGACTTTTATTTTTTTAAAATCTTTAAATTTGCTTTTGTAATTGTCATAATTCTTTATTATTTCGATAATATCACTAACTATCATGCTTCCTGCAGGTAACGCGCCAGCTCCCTGACCGGAAAAAGTTAAATCTCCGTAACCATTTCCTTTGGTCAATATACCATTATATGCTCCTCCGATACTTGCCAAACGATGTTTTTTTGGTATTAAGACAGGGTGTACCTTTATGTTTAATTCCTGATTGATGCTTTTTGCCAGCGCTAATAGCTTAATGGTATATCCAAGTTCTCTGGCATACTCTATGTCTGTCTTGGAAATATTCCGTATTCCCTCACAGTAAATAGCATCCAGGTTAATTTTTGCCTTGAAAACAATCATCGAAAGGATAAAGATTTTATAAAGCGAATCAAGGCCGTCTACATCTTTTCTGGGGTCTGCTTCTGCAAAACCTTTTTCCTGCGCTTCTTTTAAAACATCATTATACTCACCGCCACTTTCGCTCATTTTGGTTAGAATATAATTCGTTGTTCCATTCAATATTCCGGCAATTTCTATAATGGGATATGAGGTCAAAGAGTGAAAAAGTGAACCGATAATGGGAATTGCACTGGCTACACTGGCCTCAAAAAGAAAATGCCGTCTATTTTTCTTTGCTAAGGATAAAATTTCATAGCCTGCTCTTGCAACAACTTCCTTATTGGCGGTTACAACATGTTTCCCTGCGTTCAATGCTTGAAGAATAATGGTTCTTGATGGTTCAAAGCCTCCGATAGTTTCTACAACAATATCTATTTCCGGATCATTAATAACTTCTTCAACGGAACTAGTAAAAATAGCGTAATCATTTTTATCTTCAAGAAGGATTTTATTATTTTTATCAACTATTTTCTTTACTATTATTCGATAAGGACTTACGTTTTCATTGATAAAATCCCGATTTTCTCGCAATATTTTAAGCACGCCTTTTCCAACTGTACCTAAACCCAAGATACCAACATTAATTTTCTTTTTATCCGTCATTATTTTCCTCTCCCCCTGGCTTAATCATTAGTATAAAATAGCTACTCTTTTCGTTTTATTTTAATTGCTTTTAAAAAATAGTTTTCAGGATGGGCTAAAAATTTCAAGCGAAAAGCAAAAAAAAACATTCAAATGATTCATTATTTCATTCTACATATCATTCAAGCTCTTTTCTTGACCATCTTAGACAATTTGATTAGATGATGCATATAAAAAAAATCTTTCGCTCTACCACATTGATAAAGACGAAAGATTTCGCGGTTCCACTTTATTTTTCTGAAACAATATTTTCAGAACTCTCTTGCAAGATATAAAGGTCTTCACCTAATAAAGATTTACTCTAATATTAGATTCATCTTTGGCCTCAAGGTTGGTTTTCGGCAGTTACTTTATTAGTTAAAATCGCTTGCCTACTCTTCCTTTCATCGGCATTTCATAAAATTTTCATAATTTTAGCACTTGTATATTTATTTGTCAAAATTTCTCAATGGTTTTCTTCTCACCGCTCAGGAATAATTTACCCAGAGGAACGAACATGTCATATCGAATTACGATTAATGTAAAGCGAATGCTCACTCCTGATTAGGCGTAAGCATTTATTTAAAAATAAATCCCTTATTTGAATCGTTAAATCATAGATTCAACTTAACTTAAATCAACATTTTCATTAGATACAAGGGCAAGACTTGTTACTTTATCATCAGGTGAGAGATTCATTACTTTAACGCCCTGGGTGTATCTTCCGGTTTTGCGAATCTCAGCGACTGGAACCCGGATGACGATTCCGTTCTGGCTGATCAATACAATTTCATCCTCTTCCCGCACCACTTTAACCGCAATGACCAGGCCCTTCTCATCATTGATTTTAATGGTGTACATTCCTTTGCCACCCTGTTTTTTGAATTCTCTGAATGCTTTTATGCTAGTTCTTTTGGCAAAACCTCTTTCGGTGACAACAAGCAGGTCGTCATCACTTTCTTTAGGAACGAGGCTGATATTTATAATACAATCTTCACCCTGCAAGGTCATTCCCTTTATTCCAATACCTGTTCTTTGTAAAGGTCTGATTAATTCACCGGAAAAACATACTGATTTACCATATCGGGAAGTTAAGATAATATTTTTATGACCATCATCAAGCCTTACTTTAACCAATTCGTCTCCGGGAACAAGGCGAAGAGCTATAATCCCTACATTCCTTAGATTTGAAAAATAAGAGA
>CBFCZX010000089.1:0-6664 GCA_965602765.1 uncultured Atribacterota bacterium
AAACAAACAAAGAAGAAATTGCCAGTATGATGGTTGGACGAAAAGTCATCTTCAGCGTAAGCAAACAGGCGCATGATTTTGGAAAAAATGTTTTAAAAATAACAAAACTGAATGCATTGAATAATAAAAGATTGCCCGCATTAAAAGATATTTCCCTGGAAATCAAGGAAGGTGAAATTTTGGGAATAGCGGGAGTAGAAGGAAATGGACAAACAGAATTAGTTGAAGTTATTACCGGTTTACGGAAAGCTACAAATGGTAAAATATTTTTATATGATAAAGATATAACCAATGATTCACCCAGAGAAGTTAAGGAAGAAAAAATTGCTCATATCCCCGAAGATCGAAGACAGAGGGGTATTGTTTCATCCTTTACGGTTGCTGAAAATCTCATCCTTGGCTCTCATTATAGAAAACCATTTAACAACGGTCTCTCATTAAATTTGAATTTGATAGGCAAGCATGCTGATGAACTGATTAAACAATTTGATATTCGACCTTCCAATAGAGATAATCTATTAAAATCATTATCCGGCGGAAATCAGCAAAAAGTCATCGTTGCCAGGGAGTTATATGGTAAACCCATCCTACTAATCGCTGCCCAGCCGACACGTGGATTGGACGTTGGTTCCATTGAATTCGTCCATCAACAGATTGTCAATGAAAGGGATAAAGGGAAAGGGGTACTTCTGGTATCTGCTGATTTGGAAGAAATACTATCATTATCCGACCGTATTGCTGTCATCTATGAAGGAAAGATCGTGGCATTTTTAGATCCCAGGAAAACCGATGAAAAAGAATTAGGATTATTAATGACCGGTTCTACTAAAAGCAATAAACAAAAATTAGCAGAAGTAAAAAAGTGAGGAAAATATTTTGAAATCAAATAATAGAATCAATTTTTATAGTTTTTTAGAAAAAATTACTCCTTTAATTGCAGTTTTTTTTGCTCTTTTAGTCGGCGCAGTAGTCATACGTATTATAGGTGAGGACCCTATTTTTGTTTATAAAGTACTTTTTTCTAACGCTTTAAGCAACCGTGATGGCTGGGGAAATGTCCTGTTCCGTGCGACACCGCTCATATTTACCGGTTTGGCAGTAGCATTTGCTTTTCGCTGTGGATTATTTAATATCGGCGGAGAAGGCCAGATGTACATCGGCACGTTTCTAGCCACCTGGGTAGGATTTACCTTTACGAAATTACCTGCCATTATCCTTATTCCATTATGCATTCTTGCGGCAACCGGTGGTGGTGCTTTATGGGCGGCTGTTCCGGGATTCTTAAAAGCAAAAACCGGTGTTCATGAAGTCATTGTGACGATTATGATGAATTGGATAGCTGCGTCATTGACTTTTTACCTCGTTTTACAATTCAAGGCTCCTCCTACAGAAGCAATGAAAGCTGCAGGAGTAAAACAGATGATACCTCATACCAGCGAAATAGCAGAGGCTGCTCGATTACCAAGAATTTATAATATATTAAAAGCTTTAAACATTGATTTTCCTTCTTACAATCAAGTCAATATATCTTTCTTCATTGCCATTGCTGCAGCCATTCTGGTTTATTACATCTTATGGAAAACAAATTTAGGCTATGAAATCAGGGCGGTGGGCTATAGTTCCTTGGCAGCAGAATATGGCGGGATCAGTGTTTCGAAAAACATTATTTTAGCCATGATGATAAGCGGAGCTCTGGCAGGGCTTGTAGCTACCAATGAAGTCATGGGATTTAAATACCGGTGGCGGCAGGAACTTTTTACCGGATATGGATTTAATGGTATTGCCGTAGCGTTACTGGGTAAAAATCATCCATTTGGAGTCGTTCTTGCAGCGATATTATTTGGAGTATTGAATTATGGGGGAGCCATTGTCAACATCTTTACAGGCGGAAGAATACCCAGGGAACTTATCATGGTATTACAAGCTGTCATTGTTATCTTCGTTGTTATAAGTGATGAAATTGTCAAGAGAATTATACGAAAAAGGAGGAAAATAGCATAATGCTAATCAGTATATTTAATGCAGATTTTTTTGCTTCCTCTATTAGAATAGCCATTCCTTTAGCACTTGCGGGACTTGGCGGTGTATTTTCTGAGAAATCCGGAGTTGTCAACATTGGCTTGGAAGGCATGATGTTAACCGGTGCATTCACTGCCGTTGCGGTTACAAATTTTTCTCAAAATCCCTGGGTAGGTGTATTTGCTGCCATAATTATAGGTATTATCCTTGGATTAATTCACGCAGTGACGTCTATCACTTTTAAGGCCAATCAAATCGTCAGTGGAGTGGCCATTAATTTATTTGCCAGTGGTATCACGATTTTTTTAGCATGGTTATTCTTTAATGAAACGCAAATTATGGCTTCCAGCAGTCTCCCGATATGGGGAATATCCATTCCCACTTCAGGTGAGGGCTCAGCCATTGCTAGAAATTTAATTGTTATTTTTTTTCATCATTCTCCGTTAGTATACATCACCGTAATTATATTTATACTGGCTCATTTTCTTATATATAAAACACCCTTTGGATTGCGATTAAGGTCAGTTGGTGAATATCCGGAAGCTGCAGATACCATGGGTGTAAATGTCAATAAAATGAGGTATATAGCCGTCATTACCTCCGGTGCGCTTGCAGGCCTTTCCGGTTCTTTTCTCTCTCTTGAACAAGCGCATTTCTTCGTTAAAGAAATAAGCGGTGGCAG
Organism: uncultured Atribacterota bacterium; assembly: GCA_965602765.1. GTDB lineage: Bacteria > Atribacterota > Phoenicimicrobiia > Phoenicimicrobiales > Phoenicimicrobiaceae > JAYEGH01. The sequence continues at coordinate 2,702 of CBFCZX010000089.1, forward strand.
AGGTTTTATTGCTTTAGCTGCGATGATTTTCGGTAAGTGGACGCCTCTAGGAACTGCCGGCGCTGCACTGCTATTTGGTTTTGGAGAAGCTTTATCCATAAGACTTCAGGGTATTCTTGATATACCGGGTCAATTTATCAATATGGTCCCTTATGCTTTAGCAATATTTGTATTGGTCAGTGCTGTTGGAAGGGCAACTCCTCCTGCTGCAAGTGGCATACCTTATGAAAAAGAAGTGGGTTGATTATTCGTCATTTTTGCACTATAATCAGTTAATGCAATATTGTTATTTTATTAGCAATATCTATTAAAAGGAGAAAAGGCTGTTTTGGAATCAAAAGATATTGGATTATTTTTAAAAGGAGTACGGGAAGAAAAGGGTATTTCTTATGAAGAACTGGAAAAAAATATAAAAATCCGTAAAAAATATATCATAGCCATTGAAGCAGGTAATATAAATATTATCCCCGGAAAGACATATGTTTATGGATATTTAAGAAATTATTGTCAATATTTAAAGATTGGTGATAGAAAAATTGAAAGTATCATCAATTCATTCAAAGAAAATGATAAGCAGAATAAAAATGCTACAGATAATGAAGAAAAAATAGAACTAGTTTCTTTACGAAAGAAAAAGACGCGAACAGTAGCAAGAAAAATGAATCCTATTTATTTTAGATATATTTATTTAGCCGGATTTGTGCTGGTTTTGTTTGCAGGATTGTTGTTTATGAACAACTATTTAAGAGATACAAAAAACTATCCGCTGCCTTCTCCGGAAGTGAGTACGGTTGCGGAAGATACCACCGGAGAAGCCAACGAGTCAGGAACCGGAGAAGTGCCGGAACAGACTGAAATAGAACCGGTGATTGTTGAAGAAATAATTGTCGAAGAAATTCCGGTCATTAAAATTTTTGCGAATGAAAATACATGGTTTAAAGTCCTTTCAGATGATAGTTTAATTTTTGAAGGGATATTACTTAAAGATGAAAAGATTCAATTTAAAACAAAAAATAATATAAAATTATCCACACTATTTCCAAAAAATCTCATGGCCTATGTCGATGATGAAGAGATTGATTTAAATCAAACTACTTTGAATAATCAAATGTATGAGATTATGTTGAATGAGAATACTGAAAATTCTTAACGTATAATAAAGAATAGACGAAGGGACTTAAACTGAAGTGGGTAATATATTTTTTCCAAAACCGGTAAAATTAATCATCAGTATGATCTCTTCAAAAGAATCAATGTTTGGTGTTTATGAAGCACTTTTAGAGAAGAATTTTGGACAAATTGATGGAAAAAGCCACATTCAACCTTTTGATTTTACGGATTATTACGAAGAAGAATTTGGAAAGCAACTTTTACAAAAAATCATCTCTTTTAAAAATTTAATTGAATGCGGAAAATTAGCAGATATAAAAATAATAACTAATAATTTAGAAAATTATATCCTGGAAAATGATACTTTAACCAATAAGAGAAATATTAATCTGGACCCGGGATATATTAATTTGGATAAATTCATTTTGGCCAGCACAAAAAATGGTCCTTCAAGGATATATCTTCAAAAAGGTATATACGCTGAAATCACCCTTAGATTTCAAAATAAATCGTTTATTCCTGCTGATGAGTTTACCTATTTGAATTACCAGTCAGAGGAATATATTCATTTCCTTAATTCAGTGAGACATAACTATAAGCTGAAACTTCGAGAAGGAAAATATGACACATAAATAAAAATCTAATTTAATGATTATGAAAGATGACGATAGTTTGATAAATCATGAAACTAAAAGAATATTTATAGCGGTTAATTTAGATTTAAGTATTAAAAAAGAATTGTCTGATATTCAACAAAAAATCACTATTGGTGATTCTAAAATAAAATGGGTTTATCCTGAATTAATGCATATTACCCTTGAATTCCTGGGAAATCAATTGCCAAAACAGATAGAAATCATTCGCCAAATATTAAAAAGAATAACCGGACATTGTAAAACATTTGTTATTGATTTGTCTTCAAGTATTGGTGTATTCCCGTCTTTAAAAAAGCCTCGCGTCATCTGGGTGGGTATCGATAAGGGTAGTATTGAGCTGGAAATGCTGTCCAAGTTGATAAAAACTGACTTACAAAAAAAACATTTATTGAGCGATAACAAAGAATTTCGAAGTCATATTACTATTGGCAGAGTAAAATATCTGAACAATAGAAATTCATTAACAGATAGCATTGACCACATTGTTTCAAAAAAAATATCTCAAAAAGTTAATTCAATTGAATTGATGGAAAGTAAATTAACCCCTACCGGCCCAATTTACAGGGAAATATTCAGCTTTCCTCTGTTCGATTAATGATAAAAACATAAAATAACACAAAAGGAGCAAAAAAAATGGCAGTAAACAGCGGAGATCAATTATCCAATAAAGAAAAAGCATTGAATATAGCACTGCAAAATATTGAACATAGATTTGGAAAAGGTTCCATTATGAAACTTGGTGATAGGCCGAAAGTCACTGAAAGTAATTGCATATCAACAGGGTCTTTATCACTGGATATCGCTATTGGTATCGGAGGGGTCCCCAGGGGAAGAGTCATCGAAGTATTTGGACCCGAATCCTCAGGAAAAACAACACTCACCCTGCATATCATTGCAGAAGCTCAAAAAAATAACGGTATTGCTGCATTTATAGATGCTGAACATGCACTCGACCCTATTTACGCAAAAAGTATTGGCGTCAATACTGATGAATTGATAATCTCTCAACCTGATACCGGAGAACAGGCACTTGAAATAACCGAATCTCTGGTTAGAAGTAATGCAGTGGATATCGTGGTTATCGATTCAGTAGCTGCATTGGTGCCGAAAGCAGAGATTGAAGGAAATATGGGTGACTCTTATATGGGATTACAAGCAAGATTGATGTCGCAAGCACTCAGAAAACTTACTGCAATCATCAGCAAATCAAAAACAACCGTCGTATTTGTTAATCAAATAAGAGAAAAAATCGGCATATTTTTTGGAAATCCGGAGACCACACCGGGTGGAAGAGCTTTAAAATTTTACGCCACCATTAGATTGGATATACGAAGAAAAGCATCTATCAAAAAAGATGATAATAACATCGGTATTATGGTAAAGGTAAAAGTCGTTAAAAACAAACTCGCACCTCCTTTTAAAGAAACAACCTTTGATATAATTTTTGGCAAAGGTATTTCCAGAGAAGGCGATGTTGTTGACCTGGGCCTGCTATATAAAATATTAAAGAAGTCAGGGGTGTGGATTTCCTATAATGATACAAAATTCGGTCAGGGAAGAGAAAACGCTAAATTATATCTCAAGACACATCCGGAAGTATTTGCAGAAGTTGAAAATAAAATACTGGTGCACGCAGGTATTAATAAACAAGAAGATAATGAGGATGACAAAAAATAAGTATCATTGATTCTATCAATTATAAATTAAAAAATAATGGAAAAGCTGAAATAAAGCTCAAAAATGGTAAAATATATCTCGTTGACGAGGAAATAATTACTAATTTAGAACTGTTTACAGGTAAAGAAATTTCTGAAATGGTTATTGAGGAAATGATTACAAATGATGAAGTAAACAGAGGTAAAAAATACATATTATTTATTTTATCCAGGAGAGACTATACTAAATCAGAAATTATTAAAAAATTAAACACAAGAGATTTATCCGAAAAAAGTATTTTAAAAGTTATAAAATGGCTGGAAGAAAATAATTATGTAAACGATGAATCCTTTGCCTACTCATGGGCTCATTACCGGGTAAGTAATAAGCCTGTGGGTAAGTTTCGATTACAAAGGGAACTAAGCGAAAAAGGAATTAGCCGAAATATCAGGGAAAAAGTGATTTGTGATGTATTTGATGAAATATCAGAAGAAGAATTAGCCAGGAAATTAGTTCGTCAAAAAATAGGCTTTAAGGATAT
>CBFCZX010000090.1:0-6652 GCA_965602765.1 uncultured Atribacterota bacterium
GGTTGATGTCTTCGGAGACCGCATGCGCAAGACCGAGCGGGCAACTGTGTTATCTGTTGAAAGCCAAGCCCGTTCTTTATTTATGATTGTATTGGCGCCGGCATTTGGATATATTGCCGATGTATTTGGGATCAGTAAATTATTTTTTATGGTAGGACTCTTTTTACTTGTTTTAAACCGCTTTCTAAGAGTTGGAAAATGAAATTAGTTACCAATTTTCTAATAATTCAATGAAAATGTCAAACCGGTTTTCATTTTACCTTGTTTTTTTTGCATTTTAACCAACAAACCGGTTAATAAATGTCTTTGCATTTCAGTATGTATCTTTTTTGACAGGATTTCTAAAAATTGTTACAATCAATTAAAATTTAATACTAAATACTATTAGAATTGAAAAAACAGGAGGAATAATAATGGTTTCAAAGCTACCGACAAGGGAAGAAGCTTATCAATTGTTAACCGAATTCAATAAGACAGATAGTTTAATCAAACATGCTCTAGCAGTAGAAGGTGTTATGCGGTATATTGCCCGGAAACGCGGTGAGGATGAAGAGAAATGGGGAGTTATCGGATTAATCCATGATTTTGATTATGAAAAATATCCGGAAGAACACTGCCATAAGAGTGAGGAAATCATGAGAGAAAGAAATTGGCCGGAAGAATATATTCATGCAGTTTGCAGTCACGGATGGGGACTCTGTTCAGATGTAAAACCGGAAACTGAATTGGAAAAAGTTCTTTTTACTATCGATGAATTAACCGGACTTGTTGCAACAACTGCCCTGGTACGTCCTTCTAAAAGTATTATGGATGTTAAGGTAAAATCAGTGAAAAAGAAATGGAAAGATAAACGATTTGCTGCAAAAGTAGACCGGTCGATTATTTTAAAAGGAACTGAAATGCTGGGAATGGATATTTCTGATGTAATAGCCGATACCATTGCCGGCATGCAGGAAGTCGCTGAAGAAATCGGTTTAAATGGAACGCAGATTTAGAAGCGATGAATTAACCTATACAGAATAATTATTTAGGAAAAAAGATGAAATATTTTATAAAACCTTTGAGAGAAATTGATGCTGCAAAAATCTCACGATGGACATATAAAGAACCCTATTCATTTTATAATATGGGTCAAAAAAAAGAAGTTATTGAAGAGTTGCTTAATAGGTCATATTATGTAATAAAAAATGAGAAAGATAAAGTAGTTGGGTTTTTTTGTTTTGGAGAAGCTGCTCAAATTTCAGAAGGTAAAAAATTTGATGCATATATAGATTATGATATTGTAGATATTGGATTGGGTATGAGACCTGATTTGACTGGACAAGGAAAGGGAATTGAATTTTTATACAAAGGCTTAGTATTTGCTAAAAAAAAGTTTTCGAACACAAAATTTCGTCTAACAGTTGCCACTTTTAATCAAAGAGCAATTAAAGTTTACAAGAAAGCTGGGTTTAAGGAAAAAATAATTTTTAAAATACCTAAAGATAAAAATCTAAAAACTGATATCGAATTTATGACCATGGAATTAAATTTTAAAATACCATCCCCCTGACAAGTCAGAGAGGAGGTAAAAAATGAAGAAGATTTTTGTTCTCATACTGTTAATTTCATTACCTGTTTTCCTGTTTTCAAGTTGCATAATGAGCGGACCAGACTTATCCCTGTCTTATATTAATTGGTATACAACAACTGAAAAAATTGGTAAACTGACCTTTGGCTACGTCCATCTTCAGCTAACAGGTTCTACGACTGGTGATAAAGTAACGGTGGTTACTTACGGAGATGGAGTTATCGGAGAATTTGAACTCGTTTTAGATCAGGATAAAGCTTTTTCCCAGGATATTGTCATTAAATTTACCCATGAAGCAGATAACATAATCCGAAAATATAATACTATTTTAACTGCTTACAGTGAAAATAATATGACTAAAATAAAACTAGAAAGCGAAGAATTGGCATTTCTTGAATAATGATGTTGAGGGGCAGTTCTCTGCTCCCTGTGCTGGAAAATTGGAGAAACGATGAAAGAAAAAAAAGAACATGATCTGAAGATTCGCAAGGCAACCTCTCACGATGTTTCCTTGATTCTTAGATTAATCAAAGAATTGGCAGTATTTGAAAAAATGTCAGACCAGGTGACTGCAACCGAGGAATCACTCCGGGAATCTCTTTTTGGTGCTACACCTTTTGCGCATGTTCTCATTGCGGAAATTGGCGGGATAGCTGTAGGCTATGCCCTATATTTTTTTAATTTTTCCACATTTTTAGGACAGCCAGGCTTGTATGTTGAAGATGTATTTGTTTTAGAAAAATATCGTGGAGGGGGAATAGGATCTGCTTTATTCAAAGAATGTGCGGTTATTGCCAAAAAGAAAAAATGCAATAGAATGGAATGGATAGTGTTAGATTGGAATCCGGCACGCAAGTGGTATGACCATATCGGTGGGAAATCTTTGGATGAATGGTTATTATATCGCCTGAAAGGTGATGCTTTGGATAAACTGGCAGATATTGAAGAATATTGAACTTATTATCTTTTATGCAAATTGAAGTAATGACGTCATCTGATTAATTTTTTAAAAAATGAGTCAAAGCGGGAAATTAGCATCTTTAAAATTAGCACGGGAATAGACTAATAGATTCTCTTAATTTATCTCCGCCAAATGTTTGCAAAAAACAATCCATGAATCTAACATTCAATCATTCAATTAATTCCTTCAAATTACCTTGAACAATCTGTCAAAATATCCTAAAATTAAAGAATGTTTAATGTTGACATTAAACATTTAACATGATAAAATTTTTACATAATTTAAAAGGCTGAATTTTATGAAAAGATATTTAGAAAATCTTGAGAATAATCTTACATTAAAAGATAGAGTCTACGAAAATATCAAATCTCAAATTGTATTGGGTAACATCAGGCCTGATACCCGATTACTCGAAAAAGAACTTTCTCAGGTCATGGGAATCAGCCGGGGACCTATCCGGGAAGCTTTAAGCAAACTGGAAAGAGAGGGTTTTGTAGAATCAAATCCCCGTAAAGGTTTTAGTGTTACAAATATCACTCGGCAGGAAATCGAGGATATATTAGAAGAAAGAAATGTACTGGAACAATATGCTGTTAAGAAAAATTACATGCAAATTGATGGAAATAAACTTACTGAATTGGAAAATGAATTGAAAGAAAAATTATCCGAATTCAGTGGAATATCCGAAAATGATATAAAAATACGCGAAACCCACTTCATCCTCGATAACAAATTCCATCTTTTTTTTACCCGAGATTGCGGTAATAAAAAGATTCTTGCTACTTTGGTCAATTTACAGGACCACATCCATCGGCTTGAAAGTTTTGTTTACAAGCCTTCCTTTTTTGAAAAAACTGTCCGGGAACACCTGGAAATCATAAAAACCGCGAGAAAAAACGACCTAAAATTATTCTGTGAAAAGCTAAATTGGCATAGTGAGAATCTTAAAGATTTACTGTTATCAGAAATTGCAGAATAATAGTTATTCGTAGACCATAAGACAATCTCATGAAAAATAAGATATAAAGTTAATTCAAAATAACTGAGCTTTTGTGAATTATACAAAACAAAATCAAACAAATTATAGAGGAGGAATCAAAGATTATGAAAGAATTAAAAGGAGTATTTGCGGTTACTATTACCCCATTCACAAAGGATAACCGGGTCGATTATACCGGAGTCAAAACCAATATTAATTGGTATTTAGAAAAAGGAGTACATGGTGTCCTCCCCGGAGGCAGTACGGGAGAATATGTCAGCTTATCAGATGAAGAGCGATTCCAATTGGCTGAGGCAACCATGGAAGTTGCTAAGGGAAAATTATCAGTAATTGTCGGCGCAACTGCAGAAACGACCGAAAAGACCATTGAATTTGCGCAACATGCCGAAAGAATAGGTGCAGACGGCGTCATGGTATTACCACCTTATTATTGCAATCCTTTACCTGAAGAGATTCTGGCTCATTTAAAGAGAGTTGGAGATGCTATCAATGTTCCCATCGTCCTTTACAACAACCCCTGGACAAGTGGTGTTGATATTTGCCTGGAAGATGAAATAAAGATATTGGAAGAGGTCCCGAATGTAAAAATTGTCAAAGAATCATCCGGTCAAATTCAGAGAACCAGAGATCTGTTAATGCAGGGACCGGAAAAAACAAGACTTTTCTGTGGATGGGAAGATTTAGCGTTCGAAGCATTTGTATTGGGTGCTACGGGATGGATTTCACCTGCAGCGGATGTTGTTCCAAAACTAGCGGTTAATTTATTCAATGCTGTTGTTGAAGAGAAAGATTTTGAAAAAGGAAGAGAAATCTATAATAAGATATTACCGTTATGCCAGTATTTAGAAAACTGTGGAAAGTTGGTCCAGGCAGTCAAATGGAGCTTGAACAAGATTGGTAAAGTGGGAGGTCATTTAAGATCTCCAAGGTTGCCTTTAAATCCAGAGGAAGAGAAAAAACTAGAAGCCATTTTAAAAAATCTCGAACTTATATAGTTCAAGATAAGAAATAAAAAACCAATACTATTAATTTTTCTGTTAAGAAAAAGATTTTAAACAAAAATAATAAGAAAATAAAAATCAAAAGTTTTTTATTGGTATGACCGAATTTTCATCGGAATCAATATTATAAATTTTAAATAATTTTAATAAGGGGAGCAACATGTTAAAAGATAAAAAAATTACGGTTATCGGAATGGGAAAAATGGGAGAAATCTTAATCGATAACCTGTTAGGAAGCGGATTGATTTTAAAGGAAAACCTTACCGGGTGTGACAAATCAAAACAGAGAAGAGATCTTGTAAAACAGAAGTATCATATCAATACATTTTCCAGCAATGCAACTGGAGTAGAACAAAGAGATATTGTCATCTTTGCCATTGAACCAAAAGTCATCGGATTAGTCATTCAGGAAATTAAAAACATGCTTTCTCCCAAGCAGCTGATCATCAGTATTGTTGCCGGTATTCCTACGCAATTGATAGAGGAACAAATTGGAAAAAATATCGGTGTTATCCGTGCCGTTCCGACTCCCAATGCAAAGATCAATGAATCTTTTACAGTCATCTGTAAAGGTACATATGTTGATGATACCGGTACTGAATTTGCAAAAAAAGTGTTTCAGGGATTAGGGTCGGTCGAAATATTAGATGATGAAGGTTTGATGGATTCCGTTTCCGGTTTATCGGTTATTCCGGCTTATACCTATGCCATTATCGAGGCATTGACCGACGGAGGCGTACTTACCGGGCTACCCAGGGATTTATCCAAAAAAATTGTAACACAAAACATTTTGGGTGCATGTAAGATGTTATTCAGAGAAGAGAAACATCCTGCAGAATTAAAGGATATTTCAACGACTCCGGGTGGTCTGACTATCGAAGGATTAAGGATGATAGAAAAGGGAAATATTCGTTCAACGCTAATTGAGTCCATTATTGAAGTTGAAAAAAAATGTAAACGCTTGTTTTAAGATTATTATACCTGTAAAATTTTTGACTTTCCGGAAAACAGAGGAGATAGAAATTTGAAGAATTATGATGCTGTTGTTGTAGGTGGTGGTGTTAGTGGCACCGCAGTGACCTATTATCTTTCCGAAAAAGGATTAAAAGTAGCCCTGGTTGAAAGAGGTGATATTGCCTCTGGCACTTCCGGTCGGTGTGACGGCAATGTTTTGATTGCCGATAAACAGCCGGGTTTTGATGCAGAAATGACTTATACCAGCCAGCTGTTACTCAAGAAATTAGTTAACAAGATAGATTACGATTTTGAATATTATCAAAAGGGAAGTCTCTTCATCATCGAAAGTGAAGAAGAATTTGAAGTGGCAGAGAATTTTGTCCGAGCTCAAAGGGAAAATAATCTCCCCATGCGTATGATGGATAGAAAGGAAATTCATGATGAAATTCCTTTATTAGCAGATGATATTATCGGAGGTGTTGAAATTGCCTGCGATTCTGCTTTAAATCCCATGAAATTAGCTTTTGGATTTTCTTTAGAATCGCAAAAAAACCATGCAGTTGTCTATGACCACACTTCGGTTACCGGCATCCGTTTGGATGCGAAAGGTACCGTAGAGGCTGTAGAAACTGAACAGGGCATCCTTGCAACCGGAAGAGTCATCAACTGTGCCGGTGTCTGGGCACCTGCCATCGGAAAGATGGCCGGCATCAATATCCCTATTCAACCTAGGCAGGGACAGCTGCTGGTAGCGGAAAAGACTTTTTCCCCTTACTACCGGAAGATACAGGAGTTCGGTTATGTGATGGCAAAATCTCAAAATAATAATTACAAACGAAATGTCCGTCAGGAATTGGAAGAACTGGGTATTGCCTTTGTCTTTGAACCCACTCTCTCTGATAATTTTTTAATCGGCAGCAGCCGCGCCTTCGTAGGTTTTGATACCAGCGTCTCCATCGAAGTGATGCAGGGACTCGCTGAGCGGGCTATCCGCTTCTTCCCGGTCATGGAGGATATCCATGTCATCCGGGCTTATGCCGGTCTGCGTCCCTATGTGGCTGACCATCTGCCCATCATCTCACACGTTGACACTGTCCCCGGCTTTTACATTGCTGCCGGACATGAAGGTGACGGCATCGGCCTTTCCCCTTTAACCGGGAAAC
>CBFCZX010000091.1:0-6599 GCA_965602765.1 uncultured Atribacterota bacterium
TTATGGCTCATATGACAAATGATATGAAGGCAATAAAAAGAGCCACAGCTTTTGGCGTTATTGCCGGTTTTGATTCTGTTTTCCTTTTTCTGGCCACTCTTATTTTTATGTTAACGCTCAATGCAAAACTGACGTTTTACGCCCTCCTTCCGCTGCCCTTTATTTCCGGTATAGCCTTGTTCTTTATAAAAAATCTATTCAAAAAATTCAAGGAAGTACAGGAGGCATTTTCAAAAGTGACTGAAAAAGTAAGAGAGTTAATATCCGGAATTAAAATAATTAAAGCTTTTCAGCAGGAAGAGGAGGAAAGAAAAAATTTTGACAATTTGAGTAAAAATTATGTAGAAAAAAATATTTCCCTGATAAAGCTTTGGGGAATCATGTTTCCTTTAATATTTTTGTTCGCTGAAATCGGTATGGCTATCATTTTATGGGTGGGAGGACAGCAAGTCGTTTTGAATGAATTGTCAACCGGAGAATTGATTGCCTTTTTTACTTATCTGGGTATCATTATCTGGCCAATGATGGCAGTGGGAATGGTAACAAATGTATTTCAAAGAGGAAATGCTTCTCTAAGGCGGGTAAATATGTTATTGGAAGAAAAACCGGAGATAGTCAATACTCCGGGTGCTCATTATCAAGAAATTAAAGGAGATATTGAATTAAAAAATATCTTTTTCTCATTTGATGAAAAGCAAATCATTTTGGAAAATATCAATTTACACATAAAGCAGGGGCAATATGTCGGAATTTGCGGAAAGATTGGTTCGGGAAAAAGCATAATTGCTAAATTAATTTTAAGAGTGGTTCAGCCTCAAAAAGGAAAAATCTTTTATGACAATATCGAACATTCAAAAATTAAAATTGCTGCCGTAAGGGATAGTATTGGTTATGTTCCTCAAGATTCCTTTCTTTTTTCAAATACTATTGAAGAAAATATTCGCTTTGGGAAGATAAACGCAACTTACGAAGAAATAGTTGAAGCCTGCAAGATTGCTTCGGTTCATAATGACATAATGACATTAAAAAATAAATATAAGACCATTATCGGTGAGCGGGGAACCACACTTTCCGGTGGTCAGAAGCAGAGAATATGTATTGCCAGAGCAATTATCAGAAAACCACAAATTCTTATCTTAGATGATGCATTAAGTGCTGTGGATACGAATACCGAAAAAGAAATTATTAGAAATTTAACCAAATATATTCAGGGGATTACGGCAATGATCATCTCTCATCGTATATCTTCATTTATCAAAGCGGACAATATTTATGTTTTAAATGAAGGCAAAATTGAAAGCCAGGGAACTCATCGTGAATTAATTAAAAAATCCAAGGTTTATCAAAATATTTATCAAATACAAAAATTAGAAGATTAAAAAGGAAATCATGAAAAAAGAAGAAAAATACAATCTTAAAACTGATAAAGAAATATTCTTTAGATTAGCACAATATGCAAAACCTTATATTGGAAAGATGGTAATACTATTTCTTCTAGTCTTACTTGTCAGCCTGATACATGTTTGCCTTCCGATCATCACGAAAAATGTGATTGACAATTACATCGACAGAAGTTATCTTCGCTTAATACTTAACGAAAAATCAAAACAGGTTACAGATAATTATAAATCGTATAGAGTTGAATCAGATAATGATATTTTTATTCCATCTAATATCCTTACAAAAGATGATTATATTAGATTACAGAATGAAGATATTATTTTTTCAGAAAAGTTTATGCTTTTTGAGGATGAAGAAGACATCACTCTATTAAAAGATTATCAGCTCAAGGGCATTCAGACAGTAAAAGGTCTTTTTATCCCTCACGAAGAGACTGTAAAAATTTCGAAGGAGACATTGAAAACATTACGGAAAGACGATTTAAATAAAATACAATTGTTTGCTCTTTTGTATATCGGATTATTGATTTGTTCTTTTTTCTTTAATTGCCTGCAGGTTATCATGATGGCTTTTGTCAGTGAAAGGATGATGTATGATTTAAGAAGTCATCTCATCGGACATATCATGTCTCTTTCTATGAATTTCTTTACGCATAATCCTGTCGGAAGACTGGTTACCAGAACTACCAACGATGTAGACGCCTTAAGGGAATTATTTTCTGAGGTCCTGATCTATTCTATTAAAGATATTATTACCATTGCCGGAATCTTTTTTGTCATGTTTAGATTGTCCGTTCGATTAAGTTTGGTGATGCTTGTCTTAATTCCGGTAATAACGATTATATTATTCTTTTTTCAAAAATTTGCCCGGGAAGCTTATAGCAGAGTTAGAGTTGTTTTGGCGAAGATAAACAGTTTTCTGGCAGAATCAATTTCTGGCGTATCTCTTATTCAAATCTTTAACCAGGAAGAAAAATCCTGGAAAGATTTCAAAAAAACCGGATTTGATTATTTTAGGGCAAATATGCATCAGCTTTTAATATTCGCGATTTTCCGACCACTCATCGATGCCTTATCCTTAATCACTTTAGGAATGCTCATATATTTTGGAGGAAAAGGGGTATTAAGGGGGGAATTTTCAATCGGTTTAATCATTGCCTTTATTACCTATATTCAAATGCTGTTCAGACCAATATTTGAATTTTCTGAAAAATTCAATATCTTCCAATCAGCTATGGCTTCCTCGGAAAGAATTTTTCAGCTTTTCGCTGAAGATGATAAAATAGATTCTAATCCTATTAAGAACTTAAAAAATCCTTTGAAAATGAACGGAAGAGTAGAATTTAAAAATGTGTCTTTTGAGTATAAAAAAGGAGAAAAAGTGATAGATGATGTATCCTTTGTCATTAAACCCAATGAATCAGTTGCTTTTGTAGGCGCTACCGGAGCAGGTAAAACGACTTTGATAAATCTTCTCTTAAGATTTTATGATCCCACGGAAGGAGAAATATTAATTGATGGAGCAAATTCGGCTCAAATGGATTTAAATCATTTAAGAAATTATTTTGGATTGGTCTTACAGGATGTTTTTATGTTTTCCGGAGATATTAAATATAATATTTTGCTCAACAATGAGATAACAGAAACGAAAATGATAGAATATGCAAAATATGTCAATGCCCATCGTTTCATCGGAAAATTAAAAGACAGGTATCATCATGAAGTATCTGAAGGGGGTGCTAATCTTTCCACTGGGCAGAGGCAACTTATTGCTTTTTCCCGGGCGTTGGCAAAAGAACCCCGGGTACTTGTTCTTGATGAGGCAACCAGCAGTATAGACAGTGAAACAGAATATTTAATTCAGGATGCGATTGGGAAAATTATGAAAGACAGAACCAGCATTGCCATTGCTCACCGACTATCCACCATTCAGGATGTTGACAGGATATATGTTATGCACAAAGGAAAAATCATCGAAAGCGGTTCTCATGTTCAGCTACTTGAAAAAAAAGGATATTATTTTGAGTTGTATAAATTTCAATATCTAAAAGCATAATCATCCATTTCAGATTGGAAATTAACAGTCCAATGGCTAAATCCTTGCTCGCTATCTTAACGTTATCTATAAAAAGCTAACATGTCCTTTTAAAAAAGGACTTTTTTTATATTTAATTGAATTATATAAATAAATAACATTTTGAAGATTTATAATTGTCCTTTATTGTAAAAATGCCAGATATGATGTCATAAAACCTCAAACAAGATGCCAGTTTAGTTCAATCATTGCACATATAATTAAATGAATTATTAAAAGGAGAATATGGATGGTCTTTAATTCTCATGGAAGTTTGCATTCAGTCCTTCTATGCAAACCGGATTATTATGAAATATGTGACTTTAGTGATGTTGCATCCCAACATTTAAAGGAAGGATTTGTCGTTTCGCGAAATGCGGCATTTGAACAACATAGGGAATTTGAAAATGTGTTCCTTCAATTAGGGATAAATATTAAGTGGCAGGAAGCTCAACCTGGACATCCGGACCAGGTAGCGACCAGGGATTTTGGTGTGAATACAATGGCTGGTATACTAATTGGTAATTTTCGTTATGAAGATAATGAGGGTGATACAGAATTAGCGATTGAAACCCTCGAACAATTACAAATACCTACAATAGGACAAGTGATGCAAGGAGCATTAGAGGGCGGTGATTGTTGGTATTTAGATAAACATACATTGTTTATAGGTATTGGAAATCGATCTACCATGGAAGGGGTTAAAGAGGCAGAAAAAATCTTGAAACCTTTTGATATTAGGGTGATACCTATACCATTTGAAAAGAAATGGAACCATCTGGATATGATATTTTCAGTGATTGCTGAAAAAACGGTCATGTTATGCCCGGAGGCTCTACCATCACATTTTATAAAATTCCTTAAAAATGATAAATTTGATATCATCAATATCCCTGGTAAGGAAGTATTTGCCGGAACTATAAATCTTTTAGCTTTGGGAAATGAAAAAATACTTTCATTCCGGGAAAATAAATTTGGCAATGAAAGACTTCGAGCCATTGGATTGGAAGTTTATGACCCGCATCTCAGTCAGTTCCTTTTAGGGGGTTCGGGACCACACTGCCTTTCTTTCGAATTGATTCGGAAATAGCCTATCTTTTTAGGAAAAGATGAATTAGTTGAAAATTATAAAATATTACTATATATTAATTATAAAATATCAATGCTGGGTATTTTTTATTTTAAAATATTTTTTATATGATAGAATAGTTTTAATTTTATCTTAAAAACCAATAATTTCTTCAGTAAACGTAAAACCAATCTACCCTAATATCTTTATCATATTTAAAATAAATTTTTAGTATTCCCAACACATAATGAACATATTAAGAACTTATTTTAAAACAAAAATCAGGAGGTATTAAAATGAAATCAGATTTACAAATTGCCCAGGAAGCAGTCTTAAAACCAATTACTGAGATTGCAGAAGCAGCCGGAATTAATCAGGACGAATTGGACTTATACGGAAAATATAAAGCGAAAGTTACTCCAAATATTTTGCACCGGTTAGAAGATGAACCTCAAGGAAAATATATTGTGGTCACTGCGGTTACACCAACTCCTCTAGGAGAAGGGAAAACCGTTACTTCCATCGGTTTAGGCCAAGGCCTTGCCAAGATCGGTAAAAAAGTGATGAATACCTTACGTGAACCCTCTATGGGTCCGGTCTTCGGCATTAAAGGTGGAGCCGCCGGTGGCGGCTATGCCCAGGTGGTTCCCATGGAAGACCTCAACCTGCACTTTACCGGTGATATCCATGCCGTAGGTGCTGCCAACAATCTTCTTTGTGCCATGCTCGATACCCACCTGCAAAAGAGGAATAAATTAGGAATAGATATTCACAATATCAATATCAATCGGGTAGTGGATATATCGGATAGAGCGTTACGCCGTATCATCATCGGCTTAGGAGGAAGAGTGAACGGTATTCCCCGGGAAACCGGATATGATATTACTGTTGCTTCTGAAGTTATGGCCATCCTTTCCATGGCCACCGATATCTTTGACTTACGGAAAAGATTGGGACGGATGACGGTCGCTTATACCAATGACGGAAAACCGGTGACAGCCGAAGATTTGAAAGCAGCAGGAGCGATGACTGTTCTTTTAAAAGATGCTTTAAAGCCCAATTTGATTCAAACTTTAGAACACGGGCCCTGCCTGATGCATTGCGGTCCTTTTGCCAATATTGCCCATGGGAACAATTCGGTGCTGGCTGATCTGATTGCCTGTAAATTGGCGGATTATGTTGTTACTGAATCCGGATTTGGAGCTGATATGGGTTTTGAGAAGATGTGTAATATCAAATGCCGCACCAGCGGATTAAAGGTGGATGCTGCTGTCGTAGTCTGCACCATCCGAGCCTTGAAGATGCACGGTGGAGCTATTAAAGTCGTTGCCGGTCGTCCCCTGGACCAGGAAACCCTGGCCAAAGAAGACTTGGAATCAGTAAGTAAAGGTTTTGAGAATCTTGAGAAACACATTGAAAATGTTCTTCTGCATGGCGTACCTCCTATTGTTGTTATCAACCGCTTCCCGACCGATACACCGGCAGAGATTAAATTAGTCAAAGAAAAATCACTGGCAGCCGGTGCAGCCGCTGCAGTAACCCACAATGTTTGGGCAGAAGGAGGAGAAGGAGGCATTGAATTGGCAGAAGCTGTCGTAGAAGCGACTAGCAAACCCAATAATTTCCATCATCTTTATCCACTTAATTTGTCCATCAAAGAGAAGATTGAGATCATTGCCACCAAGATATATGGTGCAGATGGCGTTAATTATACTCCTTTAGCTGAAAAAAAGATCAAGCTCTTCACTGAAGTTGGATTTGACAATTTGCCGATGTGTATGGCTAAGACACATCTATCATTATCTCATGAACCGAATGTCAAAGGCAGACCGCGCAACTTCCGAATACCGGTCAGAGATGTCCGGGCATCGGTAGGAGCAGGTTTTCTATATCCCCTCCTGGGGACGATGATGACTATGCCCGGCTTGCCGTCAGTTCCCGCATCAACCAAAGTCGATATCGACGAAAAGGGAAATACGGTAGGCTTATTTTAAAAACTATAACAAGCAAGAGTAGGTAACCTGCGTCAAGTGTTAGAGGATGGGACGTTGTCTCT
>CBFCZX010000092.1:0-6586 GCA_965602765.1 uncultured Atribacterota bacterium
ATGAAATTGTTGGCTCCCTTTCGATTGCAGATAGACAATTAGTAGCGATTTGTCGCGCTATCGCGACAAATGCTCAACTAATTATCATGGATGAACCAACATCTTCTTTGGCACTTCATGAGATAGACGCTCTTTTTTCCGTGATTCAGCAACTAAAAAGTTCAGGAATTACCGTTTTATTTGTCAGTCATAAATTAGATGAGGTTATGGAGATATCTGAACGGGTAACTGTGCTTCGGGATGGGAACAAAGTAGGCGTATTTAACCGCAATGAAATTGATGATAATAAGCTATCCTATTTAATGACTGGAAAAGAATTTGTTCAAAAAAAATTATCAGAAAAAATTGTAAATAGGAAAATACTTTTAGAAGTTAAAAATTTATCGAAAAAAAATCAATATAAAGACATTAATTTTAAGCTATTTGAAGGCGAGATATTAGGAATAGCTGGTATGATTGGTTCGGGTCGAACCGAGTTGGCACTTTCTCTTTTTGGCATGAATTCACCAGACCATGGAGAAATTATATTAGAGGGAAAATCAATGCATTTTAAATCGAACGGAGATTCCATTCAGGCAGGAATTGGCTATGTCCCTGAAGATCGAATTGACCAAGGTTTAATTATGCAGCAAACTATCAAAAATAATGTAACAGTTACCATTTTTGAAAAAATATTAAATCATCTGAAAATGATTGACCAAAAGAAGCAAGCTAATACAGTTCAGCACTGGATTGAAGCCCTCTCAATTCGTACCTCTGATATTGAAAACCCCGTAAAAACACTTTCCGGAGGAAATCAACAAAAAATTGTTTTAGCAAAATGGCTAGCAACCAATCCTAAAATTCTTATTTTAGATTCCCCAACCGTAGGTGTCGATATTGCTGCTAAAAATAGCCTTTATCAAATTATGAGAGAATTATCAAAGAAAAATATCGGAATTATTTTAGTATCTGATGAAGTACCAGAAATTTTATATAATTGCCACCATATTTTGCTCATGCGAAAAGGTAGGATTGTGGAGACTTTTCAGCCTGAAGAAGTGACTGAGAAAACACTTAATAACAAGATAATCGGAGATGGACAAGATGAATAAACTATTAAAAAAACCTGAATTTTACCTTTTCTTAATCATTGTTGCACTGGTCATATTTTTTTCTTTTTCAACCGATAATTTTTTTACGTTGGAAAATTTTGTTGACCTCCTAATCAGCTATGCTTTTTTAGGAATTATGGCTGCAGGCATGCTGGTTGTATTAATATCCGGTGGAATTGACCTTTCCTTTACTGCCATTGCTACTATTGCCCAATATGTTATGGCAATTGTAATCATTAATTATAGTGGCAACCTGGTGAGTGCTTTTTTGGTAGCCGGCATTATTGGAATATTTTTAGGAAGCATCAATGCATTTTTAATTTATTATCTTAATGCTCCTGCTATGATTATTACCATAGCAACATTAAATCTTTTTTATGGTGTGACCATATTTATCACACGCGGAAAATGGATTTACAATTTCCCTGACTGGTTTAATCAATCTCATAATGTTTTTGGTTTTACCGCAGGCGATACTTATTATGGCATCTCTCTTCCGGTCATATTATTAATACTCGTTTTTATACTGACTCATATTATTTTAAGATATACTATATTGGGAAGAAAAATATTTGCAATGGGTGGAAATATTGAAGCTGCAAGGAGAGCAGGATTTAATCTTTTAAGTCTAAACATTTTTGTTTATAGTTATATAGGATTTTTATCAGGAATTGGTTCAGTGGGACAGGTATTAACTCTTCACTCAGTTCAGCCAAATGCTATTGTCGGCAGAGAACTGGAAGTTATTGCGGCAACAGTACTTGGCGGAGCAAGCCTGGCCGGTGGTGCAGGCAGTGTGCTTGGTACAGCTATGGGGGTAGCCCTTCTAGCGATTGTATGGAATGGAATGATTATTATGGGAGTTTCATCTTATTGGCACAAAGTAATTATTGGTTTAATTATTATCTGTAGTGTAAGTATAAACGCCTATAATCGTAAAAGAAATGCTTGAGGAGGTATAATCTATGTTAAAAAATAATAATGATAAAAATCTTTTAAGTATTCATTCCTTATATCAGAAAGATTCTACATTGTCAATTCTAATAATAGCATTCCTGCTTATTATTGTTCTACTATTCATTTTTTTCCCGGGAAAGGTTTTGACTGCCAATAATTTTCAGTCTATGGCTTATCAATTGCCTGAACTCGGCATTCTTTCTTTGGCTATCATGATTACCATGCTTAGTGGTGGTATTAATTTATCCATTATTGTTACAGCAAATATGGCAGGAATTGTCTCTGCTTTTATCATGACCAGCATGATAACTGAATCATCGACCGGAAGTCCAATTCCTATCATTATAATTGCCATTCTAGCCGGATGGCTGGTCTCAATATTAATTGGAATATTTAATGGTGTTGTTATTGCCTATATTGGCGTTTCACCAATTTTAGCAACCCTTGGAACGATGACGCTGGTAGAAGGCATTAGTATTGTTGTCACCAAAGGACATGTTGTTTCCGGTTTTCCTAAAGAATATCAATATCTGGGGAATGGAGATTTTCTCGGCATACCCGTTCCGTTTATTATATTCCTTGCCCTTGCGTTATGTGTTTCAATCCTGCTAAGGAAAACACCTTTTGGGGTGGCCAATTACTTGATTGGTTCAAATGAAACAGCCACAAGATTTTCCGGTATAAATGTGAAGCGAACACTTGTAACAACCTATGCTTTGTCAGGTTTATTTTGCGGAATAGCTTCCACAATTATGACTTCACGTTTCAATTCAGCAAAAGCAGGATATGCAACATCTTACCTTTTAATTACGATTCTTATTTCAGTCCTGGGTGGTGTGGACCCATATGGTGGCTTCGGAAGAATCGGTGGACTTGTTCTTGCAATTTTTATACTGCAACTGGTCTCTAGTACTTTTAATTTTCTAGGATTAAGTTCACATTTAAGTATTGCTTTATGGGGATTATTACTAATAATAACTATTGGATTACGTCATATAAAGTCTTCTTCAAATTAAAAATAATGATATTTTATTTATGGGAAATTAAAAAGCAAGATTTTGAAATTTTGGTTATTCATGGTCTTGCTTTTTTTGTTATTCTATTTTTAGAATAGTTCTAAAAATAAATTTATTTCATTTCTCTGTAAAGTCTAATCTTCTGATTATTTCATTTAAGTTGACTTTCTCCTTTCGGAATCTTTACGAAAATTTTCAAAAATCTGCCTGTTTTCCGTAATGTACATATCAAACAGAAAGTGTTTTCAATCTTATGACGAGTCTATCAACAAAAAATGATTTATAAATTATGGGAGGAGGAGGGAGATACATGTTTCATTATTGATTTAGATATAAGATTTATTAGCCAAAAAAACAGTTTTCTAATCAGATCTGAAGCGACAGATTTTCTCATTCACTTTCCTTATTATATTTTATTTTTTTGATATAATTTGAATGAGTGAAATATTATCTTGATAAAATTAATATTAGGCATTTTCGCTTTTCCCAATGATTAAAATCTATATTAGCGTGAATAGTATTTCTAGAAATTTTTAAAACATTAAAATATTTTTAAAGAATTTTTCAAAGATAATTTTTTATTAAAATTAATTTAATAATTTCGCTTAAAATATTACACAAATTTTATTTCCATGTTAAAATAAATTATGAGAAAGGTATAAAAAAGGTGATAATCCATGATTAAAATTGCATTTCGCGAACTAAGATACCATGCTCCTTTTACATTTTTTGGAGCAGCGATGGGAATCATTGCTATTATCTTTTTTCAAAAGATACCTCATCAACTTTCCTTGAAGATATTTTACATCTTACATCCCATGCACGTTTTATTAAGTGCATTAGTCACAGCTTCTATGTATGAAAATTACAAGAAAAGTAAATTTCATCAAGAGAAATATCATGTTTTAATTTTATTTATCATCGGGTATGTTGGTTCAGTGGGGATTGCTACTCTCAGTGATTCAATACTTCCCTACTTAGGGGAAAGCCTGCTTAATCTTCCTGGTAAAGCAGTGCATATCGGTTTTATTGAAAAATGGTGGCTGGTAAATCCTTTGGCATTGTTTGGTATAACGATTGCCTATTTAAAGCCTTCAACCAAATTTCCTCATGCAGGCCACGTTTTTTTAAGTACCTTTGCATCACTTTTTCACATTACCATGGCAACTGATCATTTTTTGAATTGGTATATATATCCGGTTATTTTTATATTTATGTTTGTTTCGGTTTGGATTCCCTGTTGTTTGAGTGATATATTTTTTCCACTTTTATTTGTGGGGGAATCTACCAAAGATTAAATTAAAAAAAATAATGATAAAAAGGATTTTAAAAATATTTATAGAATATTGTAATACATATGATTAATTTTATTAGAAGATGGAGTTTTGTGTGAAAAAATAGCTCCAAAACTTACAGCAATTTACATTCAGGAGGTGTAAAAATGAAAAGAAGGATAAATGGGTTTTTAAAAATTTGTATGATATTAATAGTTGTTTTTAGTGTTACGAATTCGGGATTTTCCAAAGAATTGCCCAGAATCGCAGTTATCGGATTTGATTCTACAGCACCCGGTTATATTTGGGGTATTAATTCTGAGTTATCTAAAGCAGCGAGCGACATGATGATAAATGCCTTAATAAAAACCAACCGTTTTCGTGTCTTTGAGAGAATAAAATTAGATGCGGTCTTGAAGGAACAGGATTTTCAGGCATATTCCGGAAGAGTAGAGCCGTCCACAGCGGTGAAAATCGGACATATGCTTGGTGTTGATACAATTATTGCCGGAAGCATAACCAGTATTACCTATAAGAAGTCAGGTGGTATTAAAATTGGACCGGTAAGCATGAAAAAATCTTCCGCTTCGGTAACCATGATGGTCAGAGGGATCAATGTAAATACCGGGGAAATCATCTTTTCGGAAGTAAAAAAGGGCAAAACCACTAAATCAGGAGCATCAATACGCATTCCTTTTGCCGGAGGCCTTGGCTTATCTTCTGAATCAGTCACGGATATCTTTTCTGCTATAGAAGAAGTATGCGAACTGGTCGCTGTAGAATTTGCTGAAAAGGTACAAATTGATACTGCGGTTGCTTCCTTTGCACCGTTAGAGGGATATGTCGTGAAAGTAAATGCTACTTCCAGCGGAGGAATTACCCAGGTCTATATCAATCTCGGAGCAGATTCCGGAATCAGGGAAGGAGAAGAGATAAAAATATACCGGGAAGGAGAAGTAATCTTAGATCCGAAAACCAACGAAGTGCTCGATAGAGAATTAGATCTCATAGCCCGTGCAAGAATCATAACGGTAAAAGAAAAACTTTCCGTTGCAATGGTTACAACCAGATTTTCCAGTGTTCAAATTTCACCAATGGATATAGTAGAAGTAATACGATAGATGTTGACTGAATAAAATTCTTTCTATAAACGTTGAGTTCACTTTAAACTAGTTTTTTAATTTTTTATATTCGATGTAAGAATAAACACAGACATAAATCACCACCAGGAAAATAGTGCAAATAGCCAGAATAAAGCCAACCGGTTGATTGACAATCCCTATAATAATGAAGATGATTCCCGATAAGATAAAAGCAAGACCTCCTACCCGATGGGTTTTCTTCCAAACAGTTTCATCTGCCAGGGTCCAGGGTGTTTTTATGCCTGTACTATAATTTGGTCTGATTTGTCCCAAATAATTTCCGATAACGATAAATAACGCACCTATCCCCATTGGTACTATTCTTGATACACTTATATGATAACCTAAGCCAGTAAGAACAATAATCCAATGAAGCAGAATAAAGAAGAAAACTAGAAGCGTCATAAATATTCCATAAGCTTTTTTATGTTTTAGATAAGAGTCTCTTCTGGGATCCATAGCAGGAAGGTAAGTCATTAACAGATAGATTCCCAGGGGAAGAATGGCGGTAAACCAGGAAAAACTTTTATTTGCCCAGGCATCTATTTCACCTTGAATATTCCAGTGAAAAGGAATTTTATCAGGTAAACTGGCATAGACCAGAATGGTAGCGATAATAGAAATAAAAATAAAAATAATGATGACCTTGTTTGTTTTAAACACGTTCATTTTCTCCTTTTTCCTTAGCTTTAAAATTATAAAACCATTTCACCAATTCTTGAAAAGCGGTCGTATTCAGTGAATAATAAACATTTTGACCCGCTTTTTCTCCAAGAATTAATTCTGAGTTTTTTAGTTGATTTAAATGATGACTGATTGATGGTTTACTGATCTTAAAATGATCAGCAATTTCTCCGGCTGATAAATCTTTTTCTTGTAATAATTCTAATATTTTTCTTCGAGTAGGGTCAGAAAGCGCCTTAAAAGGACTATCCATTTTTATTACCTCTCGGTTATTTAGATATTTAGACAATTATCTAAATAAATATTATCATTAAATGGAAAAATATCAAGCCTGGACTGCATAAAAAATTAATTAATTTTCATGATATAATATTTAAAAAATACTTAAACAGAATCATCTTTTTAGATCGCATATATTT
>CBFCZX010000093.1:0-6464 GCA_965602765.1 uncultured Atribacterota bacterium
AAAATTTGTCTCTGTGGGAACATATAAAAACTCTAATTTATCCAGTTCCCTATATAAATATTTTTTTCCTTCATGATTTGACTTTAGAACTTCCTTATAATGTTTCTCGTCATCCAAAGAAGCTAAAGCTGCAACTTGTGCTAGTCTATTTGTTGTAAATGGATTTACCACTCTCCTTAGATAACTAATTAATTCTTGATGTGCGATTGCGTAACCGACTCGAACTCCTGCTATCCCTGCTATTTTAGAGAAAGTACGAATGACAATAACATTTTTTCCTTCTAATATATAAGATAAGCTATTGGGGTAATTTTTATCTTCTACATAATCGTAATAAGCCTCATCAAAAACCACAATAACATCTTGTGGAACTTTTCTCATGAAAGCAGATACTTCTTCTTTGGTTATGATCGTACCGGTAGGATTATTGGGATTACATAGAAAAATCATTTTAGTTTTTTCATTAATTCTTTTAATTATTTCCTCTAAATCAAAACGGAAATCTTTAAGTTTAACTAAAATAAATTTCCCTCCCATAATTTTAACTGCAGTTCTATATGCAGGAAAAGTAGTTTCGCAAGTAATGACTTCATCGCCCTCATTAATAAAAGCCATTCCTATCAAATCGATAACATCGTCTGCTCCATTACCGTAAATGATCATCTCTTTGTCAATTTTTAACTTATCAGCTAATTTCTCCCTTAAGAGTTTACTTGTTGCTTCGGGATAGAGATTAATATTTTCTACCTCTTTTTTTATAGCCTCTACTGCTAAAGGGGAAGGTCCAACTGAGGTTTCATTGGAAGCTAACTTTATAACCTCTTTTAAACCTAATTCTCTCTTAACGTCTTCAATTGGTTTACCCGGGATATAGGGTTTTAAATCCATTATTCCCTTACGTACTAAATTTTTTTCTTTCTTCATTTCTTTTACACCTTTCTATCTATTTAAAATAGATCATTAAATTACTTTTTTGTGAGTTCGATATTTTATATTTAAATTTTACGCTATTTTTTTCATCATACACTCTTTAAAATAAATTTACTCTTCCTTATATTTTTTATCACGTAACTATTATTTTTAACATTTGATTAATATTTTCTTTTTGACCATCTACATGATAGTATTAATCCTACTACTTCTGAAAATTAACCATGCGCAAACAGATATAATCATTTTTCATGATAATATAAAAATGTAAACTGAAGTGCGTAAAATTTTTGTTATTCTACGTTCTTATAATAGGTATCAAGCTAAACTCAAACCTCTTTTTTGTGAGATAATTACGAACATAAATACAATTAAACCCATCAAATTAACCATTATATTTGGATAGTAAAAAGCAAAGGCAATTAATCCTAATAAAATTGATAAAATTACCTCCAACGACAAAAAAAATGAATTTTGCCATAATATGCCCGGTCTATAATAAAACATAAATGGAATTACAAACAACCCATTTGCCAAAATAAAAGCAGTGAACATAGTCTTTACTGGATTCGAACCTGCTATACCGGCAGCAACAATAGCAGATACTCCAACAGGAGGACTAACGTTTGCAATGACAGAAAACCAGATAAATATTAAATGAGCAGTAATAACCGGAAATCCCATATTAATCAAAGTCGGTCCCGCAATAATCGCAATAATGATATAAACCGCACTACTGGGTAAGCCCATTCCTAATATTACAGCAATCAATCCAACCAATACTATAGCGAAAAAAGCCTTTTCCATGGAGAGGCCAGAAAGAATCCAGGAAAGCTTAAGACCAAGCCCGGTCATTCCAACTACTGCCAAAATAATTCCAATACATCCGACAATACTTCCTATTCCGATTACATTTTTACCTCCTTCAATGAAAGCCTCATAATAGAGTTTGAAATTTATATTTTTTCGCCTTATACTATCCACTGTAATAAGTACTGCAATTCCGCCCAAAGCAGCTATATTTGGAGGATAGCCATATAACATAATTATAATAATGATGATAATGGAGAAAAAATAAAACCAACCCTTTTTTAAAATATCTTTTACCGGTTCGACTTTTTTTTCTTGATCGATACCGATATTTTGTTTTTTGGCTCTAATATGAATAAATGAATATAAAGATATGTAGTATAAAATTGCAGGAATTGCTGCAACTGCAATAATGGTTAAATAAGGTATTTGGGTAAATTCGACCATTAAAAAGGCGGTTACCCCCATAACTGGAGGCATAATTGATCCTCCAGTGGAAGCTGCCGCTTCAACTGCTCCGGCCATATAAGGCTGATATCCTGTTTTTTTCATAAGGGGAATAGTTAATACTCCTGTTGCAGTCACATTGGCGACGGCAATTCCAGAAATTGAGCCAAAAAGAGCACTACCGATTATCGCAGCTTTCGCAGGTCCACCAATCGATTTTTTTGTTACAGAAAAAGCCAGGTTCATAAAGAAATTTAAACCGCCTGTTTTGTCTAAAAAGGTTCCCAATAGAATAAATGGAACAACATAGAGGATCATTACCCTGCTTGCCATACCATAAAAACCTTCAAGCCCGGCATAAACTTGGCTTACGATTGAACTTAAATCGAAACCGGGATTCCCAAAATGCCCTGGTATAAAATTACCAAAAAAGGCATATAAAAGAACTGTTAAGGCAACTAAAGTAAGTGTCCACCCAATAATTCTCCTACCAATATCAAGGGCAATAATGATCAAAATGGTACCAAAAATAATGTCGTAACGGTTAAGCATGCTTAACCGTATAAAACGGCTATATGGATCAATTAAAACATAGATCGAACAGATAATAGTAAGGATAATAATGAGAAGATCCATAAAAAAAGATATTTTTTCGTACTTTTTGGATTTGCTAAATGGATAAATAATTGCACACATTGAAAAAACAAGCATCAAATAAATCGAACGTTTAAAAACAATATCTACTATTGAATTAATAGTCCAGTAAACGACTAATATTGAAATCATTGCTAGTGCAAAATTAACGCCGTGCTTCTGAAAAGCTGTAAAATTTCTTGTTACTTTATTATTTTCCACCTTTACCCCTTTTTAGATGATTTCGAGATATTACACATGAAACTACGATTAGATGTTGTACTTGTGATTGGGCTTTTTTCAGAATCATCAGTTAAATTATTGGCATTGTATGTTAAATTAGATTCACCCCACCCCCAAGGAATTCTTATGATACCAGGAGAAATGATATTGGATACATTTGCTTTCATTTCAATGCTACCATTTGGTGTGAATATCTTTATCAAGTCACCATTTTCAATCTTTCTTTCTTTAGCATCTAGGGAATGAATATCAACCAGAGGTTCAGGTTCGTATTTTAATAAGGATTCAATATTTCTAAATTGGCTATGAACAAAATAATTGGGTCTGGCACCACTAATGGCTAAAAGAGGGTATTCCTCTTTTAGTTTATAGTAACTGTAATTTTCAATGGATAGCTTAAAAGAAGGCAACCCACTAAAACCATATCGCTGCAATTTTTCAGATAAGATTTCAACTTTTTTAGATGGTGTGTGAAATCCATCTTCTAAATATTTTAAATAGCTTTTTTTGTGTTGAAAATCAATCCCCTCAGGTTTTGAGCGTAATTGTTTTACAGTGATTCCTGTTGGTTCTAACTGATAATCAATAGCTTGTTCGACATTTTTCCACGGAAATTCTTTTTCAAAATTCATTCTACGAGCTAACTCAAAAGTTATTTTCCAATCAGGCCAACTATTACCTAAAGAATTTATAATTTTATCTTGCAAAACAACTTGATTTGAATAAAGCGCTGGAAAGTTTATTCTCGTCGTTTCAAAAGATGTGGTAGTGGGTAGCACAATATCCGCATATTTGGCAGTTTGAGTCATAAATAAATCAATGACAATAATTAGATCCAGGGAATCTAACGCTTTTAAGAAACGCTTGGTATTGGCAACCGTTACCACCGGATTAGTACCTTGGATGATTAACACTTTTATTGGATAGGGTTTTTTATTAATAATTGCACCAGTTACAGGCCCTAAAGCAGGATTTCCTCTGGTTGGTCGAAAATGATCAAAAAGAGGATATTCATATGTGATGGGTTTGACATCTTTTGGGAGCAATTCAGCTAATTCAATATTTCTAAAGGGAATGGGTAAAGGAATTTTATCACCACCTTTTTTATCAATATTCCCTGTCAATGCTCTTAAGATACAAATCGCTCTAGTGGTTTGAAAGACTTCTAAATTCATATCGAGTCCATTACCCTCTCCAATGCAGGCCGGCTTTGTAGTGGCATATAATCTAGCTATTGTTCTAATGACATCTGAATCAATATTTATGATCTTAGAAATGATTTTTGGAGAGTATGCATCAATACTTTGAGATAATTGATCAAATCCAAGTGTCCATTTGTCAACAAATTCCTGATCATATAATTTTTCCTTTATAATAACATTCATCATTGCCATAGCAAAAAGACCATCTCCGCCCGGTTTAATTTGAAGCCATGAATCAGCTATTTGGGCAAGTTCCGTTTTAACGGGATCGATGACAATTAGTTTTGCTCCCCGTTCCTTAGCGTATAATATATTTTCAAAAAGTCTCGGTTTGGAATTATGGTCATTTCTTCCCCAAACAATAATGTATTTTGAGTTTTTGTAATCAGGAGAGCTCATTTCTCCATAGGTCATGATGTGGGCAAATTCTCGGGCAGCATGGCATATCGCACCATTTCCGATAATATTTGGAGAGCCAAGTAGATTCATAAACCTCATAGCATAATGCCAGGTTGAACTCCAATCCGGAGCTTGCCCTCTAATCCAGCAAATGGACTCTGCACCATAATTTTTCTTATAATATTGAAGTTTTGATGCAATCATATCTAGAATTATTTCCCAAGATTGTTTTTCCCATGTAGGTTTATTGGCTTTCTTTATTTTTAATAAAGGATCTGTTAAACGATCAGGCGAATATATAATTTCGTTCACTGCTTGTAATTTTGGACAGGAAATATTTTTTTTCAGATAAGGAGATTTGATTCTTTCAGCAAAAATATTATTATTTTGATCTATGTTTGCTTCAATTAAACAATTAGCAGAACATAGTCGGCAAACTGTTATCCTTTTCATTTTGTTATCACTCCCTTAGAGTCAATTTAGTAATATGGCGTATTGGAAAACATCAATACGCCATATTACGACGAAAAACAATTATTTTATTTCATTAAACCAATTTCTTTATAATATTTTTCAGCACCAGGGTGCAGTGGAATTGGGGTCCATTCAATGGCACGTTCCACAGTAATACTTTTTGCTGCTGAATGCACTTTTCCTAAATAATCTAATCCCTCAGGGCAATAAATTGCCTTTACGGCTTGATAGACAATCTCTTCGGATAAATCTTTGCTACAAATCCAAACCACAGCCATTCCAACAGTCTCTATATCCTCATCCACACCACGATAGGTTCCGCCTGGAAGGATGATGGGTGAATATTTCGGTTTTTCTTTCAATAATTTTTCGCGATAACCCGGGGCGAATCTAACAATATCAATATCATGAGTAAGAGACAATTCTACCATAGCAGCAGTTGGAATACCAGAGATTTCCATGACTGCATCAACCTGTCCAACTTTTAAAGCTTCCATTGCGGCATGCCCGGGAAGATAAACTACTTTTTTGAAGTCTTTTTCCGGATCTATACCGTGAATACTTACCCAGTCAAAAAATGACTTATGCATGGATCCTCCAGGGCTTCCGGCACATACAGTTTTCCCTTTGAGATCTAAAAAAGTTTTAATTCCGTTTTTTTTCAAAGTGTATGTTTCTCCCCATTGAGGCCACAAAATTCCCAATTGTCTCATATTACTATATTCTTGTTGATAGGGAGCCATTCCTCTAAAAGCCAGATAAGAATCCCCCGTATTAGCCAAACCGAAATCTGTTTTATCGGATTGTATACGATTCATATTCTCATCAACGCCACCGGAAGTAACAGCAGTAAAGGAAGCATTTTCAATGTTTTTTGATAAGTAATCAGAAATTCCTCCCCCTATTGGATAGAAAGAACCCCCTAAGGAACCTGTTGAAAAAGAGAATTGGGTTTTCTCAGAAGATGCAAATATACTTACTTGAAAAACAACCAGCAAACAAATGATACTGAAAAATAATACTGAATTTATTTTTACTTTTTTCATTAATTTTCCCTCCATTTTTAAAATATTTATTGTAGAGAATATTTTTCTTGCAAATCAAGCATCACTTTATTCTCTGCCATTACAAATTAAGAAGTTCCCATTAAATTCAAACCTCACCTTCTTTCCGGGAAAGAGACATGGTAATTCTGCAAATTTCAGTTCTCCTAATTTTAATTAATATGATATTCAGAAATTTCAAAATTAGATAAATATTCTACTTATATCTTTGTTCAATCTTATTAAAAAATAATTAACTTGCTAGCAATTAATTTTATATACA
>CBFCZX010000094.1:0-6447 GCA_965602765.1 uncultured Atribacterota bacterium
TTTTCCCGAACCCGTCCCGCCGGCAATACCAATAATAAAAGGTTTCATGTCTTATTCCTTCCAAAGATGATTTTTTTAATACTGAAAAATTTAATTTATAATAATCTTTAATTTTTTAATTAAATGTCATTTATTATTTTTATTTTTTAAATGCTCACGATAGTTTTTTGAAAATACATGTTCTCCTTCTTCTCCCAGGACAAAATATAAATACTCCTCATCGTCCGGTTCAAGGGCAGCTTTAATAGAATCAAGTCCGGGATTACATATCGGACCCGGGGGAAGACCTTTGTGCAGATAAGTGTTGTATGGGGAATCTATTTTCAGATCGGAATCACTCAGTTTTTCAGTTGTATTTCCCAATATATAATAAATGGTCGCACAGGATTGCAATTTCATATCTATATCTAATCGATTATGAAAAACAGAAGAAACCAATTTTTTCTCTTCAAAACTTTTTGCTTCTTTCTCTATGATTGAAGCAAGAATGATAACATCGTTTAATGAATAGCCAATTTTTTCTGCCAATTCACGAATCTGATATTTTTCAATCATACGATTAAAATTTGTTAAAAATGCATCAAGCATTTTCTCTGAACCATAGTGTTTGGGAACTTCATAGGTGTCAGGAAATAAATAACCTTCCCATGATTTTTCTTTATTTTTGACCAGATCAATAAACTCATCGATGTCAATAACCTCTTTCTTGTATAGCAGTTCAGCTATTTGCTTATATGTAAATCCTTCCGGAATAGTTATTTTATGCTGAACAACGTCCCCCTTAGTCAGCTTATCTAAAATTTGCAATAAATTCATGGAAGGGCTAAAAATATATTCTCCATATCTAAGTTTACTTTCCATGTTGAAAATCCTGACATACATATTGAAAATAAATGGATTTTCCCTAATTATTTTTTCCTGTTCTAAGATGATTCTGATATTTGTAGCATTGCTACCAATTGGAATTTGAATGGTTTTTGCAATCGAAAATTTTTCCTGTACCGGAAAATAGAGAGCAGTTAAAAACAGTATGAAGGATAAAAATAATATGAAAAATAATAAGAATAACTTTTCTACAAAATTCATTTTACATCTCTTTATTAAACTTTGCTTTATCTAAGTAAGTTTGAAGTATGATAACTGCAGACATTTTATCAATCACTTTTTTTCTTTTTTTTCTACTCCTATTTCCCTGAATCAATATTTTTTCTGCAGATGATGTCGTTAGACGTTCATCTTCCATTACCACAGGAACATGGCAGTACGTTTTTACTTTTTCGGCAAATGCAATTGCTTTTTTTGCTTGAGGGCCAATAGAGCCATTCATGTTTATGGGTAATCCAAAAACAACTCTCTCTGCATGATATTGACTGATAACATTTTTTATGCTTTCTATGTTTTCAATCTCGGTTTTTGAAAGGATTGTAGGTAAACCCTGAGCAGTTATTCCCAGTTCATCGCACATAGAGATGCCGATTCTTTTTTCTCCTAAATCTATGCCTAGTATTCGCAATGTTTGATTCTCCAATCAATATTTTATTTATTTTTTACTTTGCTAATTTATTGATTTACTAATTAATCCTATAACCAATTCATTAATTCATCGATTCATTATTTTTTCACCAAGTTGATTTTATTCATTGCATTCCCTTACCGGTAAGCCTGTAGGAGTTATCCTGCATTTCTATGCACATCTTTTTTTATACCTGTCTAGATAACCAGCTACCCAACTAATGAATATTTCCCCACGCTCAAACCGAACTATAACTATCTTCCATTATCGTACTCTGAACTTGTAATTATTTTTACATCCTCTTTTTTTTAACTAGCTAGCCAGCGAACCGGGAAACTATCTAAAAAACGCTCTTGTATTTCTCACTCACTCGCAGTGATGCCTGTCTTGCCTATTTTTAAATGATTTCGTAAATTTTCTCTAATGCCTGGTCTAAATTTTCTACCTTTTCTCCGCCAGCTTGCGCCATGTTCTTTTTCCCGCCGCCCTTTCCTCCGATAATTGGTGCAATGTTTTTAATAAAATCATTTGCGCTTAATCCTTTTTTCAACAAATCATCGGTCAGCATTAGCAGCAAAATTGCTTTTTTATCACTAAATTTTGCTCCCAATAAAATTAAACAGGATTTTATTTTGCTCTTGATTAAATCTCCCCAATTTCTCAAATCATTGATATTGGAAACCTCTATTTTTGCAGAAATGATATTAATACCCTTTATTTCTTTTTTAGTCTTAATAAGATTTTCTATTTCATAATAAGCTAATTTTTTGCTGATATTTTTGAGCTCTTTTTTATTGCGATTATCATTTTCTAATATTTGCTCTATTTTAGGCAATATTTTTTCGGGAATGGTTTGTAGCTTTTCAGATATTTCACTGACTATTTTCTCCTGTATGCTGACATATTTAAATGCTTTTTCTCCGGTAACTGCTTCGATTCTTCTAATGCCGCTACCTATTCCCTGTTCATTGAGGATTTTAAAAAATCCGAGGTTGGATGTCGCATGCATATGCGTACCGCCGCATAATTCTTTACTAAAATCACCTATACTGACTACCCTGACCCGGTCACCATATTTCTCGCCGAATATGGCGATTGCACCTTCTTCTTTTGCTTTATCAAAATCTAATTCTTGTATATGGACACTAAGATTATCCAATATTTTTTGATTAACCAACTGCTCTATTTTTTCCTTTTCATCTCCGGTTAGAGGTTTAAAATGATTAAAGTCAAAACGCAGATGTTCTTCATCTACGGCAGAACCGGCCTGTTTGACATGATTTCCCAATATAATTCTTAAAGACTGCTGCAACAGGTGAGTGGCTGTATGATTTCTGGCAATGGATAATCTTCTAGAATCATCTAATTTTGCCATTACCCGGTCACCCGAATAAACAAAACCATGTTCTATTTTTCCGTAATGCACGATGAGACCTTCGACTGGCATTTGAGTGTCATATATTTTTATTGATAAATCTTCCTTGCTCTGCCCAATAATGAAACCCTTATCAGCGGTTTGCCCGCCTTTTTCAGCATAAAAAGGTGTTTTGTTTAAAATAATTTCGCATTCATCTCCTTCATCAGCTTTATTGACAAGCTGTCCGTCTTTTATCAATCCGATAATCCGGCATTCTGTATCAATAAACATATAGCCGACAAATTCGGTTTCTCCATTATTTTTTAAAATATCTTTATATAGATTCATCTTCTTTTCATCTGTCTTTTCGTCACCATTATTTTTTGTCCAGGATTCACGTGACCTTTTTTTCTGAATGCTCATTTCTGCTTCAAAATCTTTTATATCAACCTGTAGATTATTTTCCTTTAAAATATCCCTGGTTATTTCAAAAGGAAATCCATAGGTATCATAAAGCCTAAAAGCATCTTTGCCGGTCAGTCTATTCTTATGATTCGTCTTGATATCTTTTATCATGGAAGACAATATTCGTGTACCACTATTCAGGGTTTCCTGAAACCTCTTTTCTTCTGTTAATATGGTTTCGGAAATACTTTTTTCCTGTTTCAAGAGTTCCGGGTAAGCATCTTTCATTAAGTTCACAACAACCGGTACAATTTCGTACAGGAATGGTTGCGTAAACTGAAGGGTCTTTCCATATCTGGAAGCTCTTCTCAATAACATGCGAAATACGTAACCCCTTCCTTCATTGGAAGGAATAATGCCATCCGAGTTCATAAATATCAAAGCCCTTATATGATCAGCGATAACTTTTAACGCTAAATCTTTCTTTTGATCTATCTTATATTGGATATCTGCATTTCTTGCAACGAAATTAATAATAGGTAAGAACAAATCTGTTTCGAAATCTGTATCAGCTTTTTGCAAAACTGAAGTAATTCTTTCCAATCCCAGTCCGGTATCAATATTTTGTTTCGGCAAGGGTGTTAAAGAACCGTCTTTGTTCCGATTATACTGCATAAATACTAAATTCCATAATTCAAGGTATCGGTCATCTACACCCACACCTCCGCCTCCGGAAGATTTTCTTTCACCTAAATCAATATATATTTCAGAACAGGGACCACAGGGACCGGTGGGGCCTACTTTCCAAAAATTATCTTCTTCTCCTAACCGAATTATTTTTTTCTCTGAAAGGCCGACCAGTTCATGCCATAATCCAAATGATTCTTCATCATCCTTATATACGGATACCCATAATTTATCTTCGGGAAATCCGATAACTTCCGTAAAAAATTCCCAGGCCCATTGAATGGCTTCTTTTTTAAAATAATCTCCAAAAGAAAAATTTCCCAGCATTTCGAAAAAAGTATGATGTCGCGCCGTAACACCTACATTCTCTATATCGTTGGTTCGCACACACTTTTGAGAGGATGTTGCTCTTTTTAATGAAGATTTTACCTGGCCTAAGAATATTGGTTTAAAGGGCACCATTCCCGCAATGGTTAATAGAATTGTCGGGTCCTCGGGAATCAATGAAGCACTCTTTTTAACCGTGTGCCTTTTATCTTTAAAGAATTTTAAGTATTTTTCTCTTATTTCATGACTGGTCATATATTTCACAAGTACCATTGCTCCTTTCGAAATTATTATATATTTTTTCTATTGGGTAAAAATAAATCTTTATTTTATGCATTTGACCGTTCGCTAACCATGTAAAGCCAACGCCATCCCATAAATGAATTGTCACTGCTTTTTTGCAATGACAGAATTAGACACTTAGTTTTATTTTTTTTTACAAAACATTGTTTTTTAATACCAAAAAAAGGGGAAATAAGCTTTTCCTATAGATAATAATTTAGTAATTTACTAATTTACGATTAACTAATTTATTAATTCATTAATTGACTCATTAATAAATTAAAACGTAAAACTGATCGAAATGACATCTTGTATTTTGTTTTTGTACTATTTTTATTTTTACCTTTTTAACCAGTTAACCAGTTAACAAATCACGCTTTTCTTCGTAGGAATACGAGATACTCATCTTAACGTTGGTGTGCGTGCTATTAATGTTACAGACAAGCTAAATAACTGCCATTATTCCCGTGTCTTTACTCGATACTACATACTCGATACTCAATACTAATTTGCCCACATCTTCGCTATCGACTATTCACTATTAACTAACGACTAATTTAACCCGCTACCCTAAGAACTTCTTCAATGGTTGTAATCCCTTTTAATACCTTCTCCAATCCGCAGGTTCGAAGGGTTTTCAATCCGTTTCTTAAAGCAGTATTTTTTATCACACTGCTGTGTGCCTTGGAAACGATGAGTGAACGAATCTCTTCGTCTAATAAAATGAGTTCGAAGATAGATGTTCTGCCATAATATCCGGTGTTTTTACATATAGGACATCCTTTACCCCTGTACAGCTTTACATTGTTATCGATATGTGTTTCTTTCCTCAACATTTCAAATACTTCTTCTGACGGGGTATATTCTTCTTTGCAATTTTCACAGATAACCCGGACCAGTCTTTGGGCAATTACACCAATAACCGATGAGGATATTAAAAATGGTTCTACTTGCATATCAATTAATCTTGTTATGGCTGAAGCAGCATCGTTCGTATGAAGTGTGCTAAAGACCAAATGCCCGGTTAAAGCAGCCTGTACGGCTATTTCGGCAGTTTCGGTATCCCGGATTTCTCCAACCATAATGATATCCGGGTCTTGACGTAGAATTGAACGCAATGTATTGGCAAATGTTAAATTTATTTTTGATCTTATCTGAACCTGGTTGATTCTTTTCAATTTATATTCAACCGGGTCTTCTACGGTGATGACATTTTTATCTTTTGAATTTATTTCATTAAGCGTTGCATATAAGGTTGTGCTTTTACCGCTGCCGGTAGGTCCGGTAATTAAAATTATCCCATAAGAACGACCAATGATAGCCTTAAAATCATTCAATTGTTTTTCTAAAAATCCAATGCTGTTTAATTTTATCATTCCTTTACTTTTATCCAATAATCTCAGAACCGCTTTTTCACCAAAAACAGTAGGCAGGGTGGAAACCCTTAAATCAACTTCTCTGATTCCGAACTTTATTTGAAAACGTCCGTCCTGAGGTAGTCGCCTTTCAGCAATATCCATTTTTGATAATATTTTTATCCTGGAAATAATGGCAGATTTTATTTTATTGGGGAAATTCTTTATGTCGTGCAATATTCCATCGATTCTAAAACGAATAATCAATCCTGACTCATTCGGTTCAATATGAATATCACTTGCCCTATCTTTGACTCCCTGCACAATCACCATGTTCACCAATTGAATAATCGGCGCTTCCCTGCTTAGACTTTCAATTTTTTTTAAATCTTCTTCTTCATCTTCTTGTAAGGTTACTCCGGTGGCAAATTTGTTAATAATATCTTCATATTCGCCTATTTCGTAATAGGAACTGATGGCTGTGCTGATATCTTCCTCTGAAGCCATTTTTAAATGGATTT
>CBFCZX010000095.1:0-6388 GCA_965602765.1 uncultured Atribacterota bacterium
ATCAGAACAGTCATTTCTCAGAATTGAAAGTAAATAAGCTCCCGGAGAATGGCCTATTTTTTCTCCTTCGGAAGAAATAGACTTAATATTTATCAACAAGCTGTTTTGCTTTTTCCCTGGCAAATGTACGGATTTGGTCAAAATCATGCTTCGGCTGGATAGGGATTACCACATGAAGTCCCTTAGAACCGGTAGTCATCACAAAGCTTGCGAGATTTCTTCTGTTTTTTTATCGGGTTAAATCGGGATAAGACAAAATATCAGAATACAGAAGAATACAGGAGATTTAAACCGACCAGATAGGTCAAACTGATAGGTCAAGCTCGAATTCTAGAAGGACCTAAGGGGTATAGCCGTTCATTATTCGGATAGACAAATTCCTTTGAGGGTGCAGTAAAAATTATTGTATACATCTCTGCGTCCGATGATGCCGACCATTTCATTTTTGCTGACTACCGGTAAAGTGAGGACATTTCTGTATTTCATTAATGTGATGATTTCATCCAGATCTGCCTTTGAGCTGACGGTAATCACTTCGGTAGACATGGCAAAACTTACCTTGGGAAGAGCATAATCAGTGCTGTTGTCTTTTAATACCTCACCTGTTTTGATCATATCCATAACCATAAAAAGATCATCTGAAGTGATGGTCCCGATGATTTTCCCATCTTCTATCACCGGAAAGCCAGTAATTCTTTTACTAATCATCAGTTCGGCGACTTCATCGAGAGTATCATCCTTAGTTACTGTAACAACATCTTTGGTCATAATATCTTTGGCCTGAATCTGTTTTAGGTTATCGGTCAACTCTTTTAGGGTAAATATTTTTTTATTTTTCATTTTTTTGCCTCTTTACAGTTTTTATTTAATCTAATCCGGGAGAATTTCCTTTATTTTTTTTATCAAATCCCCCATATCATAGGGTTTGGTGATAAACAGGTTGACAACAAGCTCTTTTACGCTTTTTTCCATATTGACCTTGCTAGTCTGGACAATGACCGGAATATTTTGCAATTCTTTATCTTTTTTAATTTCTTGTAAAAAGTGGATGCCATTCATCCCCCCCTGCAAGGTAATTGAAGTAATAATTAAATCAACCCATTTTCTTTTTAAAATATCGATAGCCTCATCACCCCGGTAGGCGATATCAACTGTGTACCCCCCTGCCTCCAGGTTTTGTTTTAGTTTTTCACAATGAGTGATATCCCCGGTTACCACCAGAATTTGTTTACTGCTCATTTATGGTCCCTCCTTTTTTTGAGGTCAATGACCTGTTTTTGATTTAGGCTCAAGAGATGTTCACGGTTAGCGATGATGACCTTTTTCCTGTAATCTTTCTCTTTTGATTCTTTTGAGCCCGATAGTTTAATGGTGATTTGATTCCTTTTTATTTCAAGGGCATACCAAATGCCTTGGTACTTTATTTTGAAAATAAATTCTTTCCAGCTTTTAGGCAAATCAGGATCTATCCTTATTATACCATTTTCCAGATTAAGACCCGCATATCTTTTAATCGCAATATTGATTGACCCGCCCATCACTCCAGTATGAATGCCTTCGGGGGTGGTTCCACTCTGAATATCATTAATATCGGAATTGAGGACTTGGCAATACCATTTCCATGATTGTTTGGTTTTTCCCAAAATATCAGACAGGTAACAATGAACCACTTTGCTTAAAGTGGAACCATGGGAGGTTCTCTGGACATAATATTCATAATTTTTTCTTAAGATATCCTGATTAAAGGTATAGCCTAAACCGTCGAATAATTCTTTTAATTCTGTTATGGAAAATAAATAGGGGAGCATAAGTGTATCGGCTTGTTTTGCTACTTTGTATTGGTTGGGGGATTTACCTTCAGCCTTCAAGATGCGATCCATTCTCTGAATATTGCCGTATTTCTTTTTATAGGCCTGCCAATTCAGTTCTTTTAAATCAAAATATCCCTCAAATTGGCTGATGATGCCACCTGAATTGATAATCACATTCATTTTTTGGCTGATATCTTTCCAAAGTTTCAATTCATCCTGGCTGATATTCAATTTTTGAATTAACTTTTCTTTAGCCTCATTGGGGAGGATAGAAACTAATTCTAAGGCAGTTTTCAAAGTCCAGACAATCATGATATTGGTATAAGCATTGTCCTTAAAGCCGGCCTCTTCGGATCCGGGGAGTCTTTCGTGAAATTCATCAGGACCCATTAATCCCTTGGTATGATATCTTTGGTCTTTCTCATCATAATAGGACAGGCTTGCGCCAAAGCAGGCAATGGAAAAGAATATTTCTGCCCCATAATGGGAGAGAAATTCAAGATCTCCGGCTATCTTCCAATGGTCCCATACACTATAGGCAATATCAAAGGAAATATGTCTTTGGTTTCTGCTGTAATCAGGTCCCCATTTACCGGATTTGGGATTGAGGTGAATGATTTGTGTTTCTTCCTCTCCGGTAGATCCGCTTTGCCATGGAAACATGGCCCCTTTGTAGCCGTTTTCCCGGGCATATTCTCTGGCTTTGTCTAGCCTTCGATAGCGGTAGAGCAGGGAGGATTGGGTAATTTCCGGTAGGCGAAAATCGTAAATGGGCAGGATAAAAACTTCATCCCAAAAAATATGTCCGCGATAGGCTTCTCCGGATAATCCTCTGGCGGGAATTCCTGCATCCAATTTGGTATTATGGGGTGATGCGGTTTGTAAAAGATGGAAGAGATGTAACCTCAAAGTTTTTTGGGAAAAGATATGACCTTTAACTTTAATATCAAACAGGTCCCATAGGTTTGCCCAAACCTTCCGGTTGGACTTATAAAGTGATTGAAAATTCGGGGTTTTCTCAGCCGATTGAATGGCATCTTCGATAGGATTAGACGAATCCTTGTCCTGGGAGGTATAGATAGAAACATTTTTATCAATCACATATTTCTGTTTTTTGAGTATCTTTATTTTAAATTCCCGGGAAATAGCTTTTTCTTCTGTTTTGGTTTCGGTTGAGATAATATCTATCTGTTGGTTATTACTTGTTATTTGAATAGAAGAGGCTTGGGCGATGGTAATTTTGGATTGGCTGGTAGTAACCGACAGGTAGATTCCGTTTTCCGCAAATGTTCCGGATTTGTCAGGGTTGAGATGCAGGGAATTCAAATCACTGTATCTGTCTACTCCCTGGTTTTGGACTGTGCCGTCCAGTCCCCAGCGGATCCATATTTCGCCACTATAATTTTCCGGTATAATCACATATTCAATGGCCATACGGTGCATTTGACCCATATGAACAATTCTTTGGGTTTGTACTGAAGTTATTTTTCCCGATTTTTCTTTTATTTTATAGTTTCTTATCAGGACTGCTTCTCGGAGATCTAATTTTTGATAATAAGAAACAATGTTATCAGCAGTTGGCAGAATCCACTCAGA
Organism: uncultured Atribacterota bacterium; assembly: GCA_965602765.1. GTDB lineage: Bacteria > Atribacterota > Phoenicimicrobiia > Phoenicimicrobiales > Phoenicimicrobiaceae > JAYEGH01. The sequence goes on from CBFCZX010000095.1 coordinate 3,408, forward strand.
ACTTTCCGCTGTTTTAAAAGTTAAGGGCAGCCAGTTTGGGCAGTTCACCAGATCTTCGTTGGTAATGATTTTTCCTGAAACTTGGCTCTCTAATTTATTATAAACACCTGCCATATAGGTGCCGGGATAGTGAATTCTTGAGGCAGTCGATTCTGTGAATGCACCCCTGGTGCCTAAATAGCCGTTTCCCAAGGTGCATAATGCCTCTATGAGTTTTTCCTCGCCGGGCTCAAATTTAAAATACTCCAGTGACCAGGGAGAATTCCCATGATTGTTATTGGTGCCATTTTTAGCATTAACATAACTATTGATTAGAAATTGCAATAACTTGTTCAAAGAATTTTTTTACCTCCTTGGGGGATTGTAGCTGGAAATCTGCTGACGAAGGCTTAGAAGGATCATCGGTTACCATAATAGCCGTCCCTCGGGTAACAACTGTCCTGAAGGCATATTCATCTGTGGTATCATCACCGATATAAAAGACAGAAGTCTTATCCCAGGGAATTTCTAGGGCATTCATAATCCATCTGACTGCCTTTCCCTTATCCCAGTCGATATTGGGCAGAATTTCAAAGACTTTTTTGCCCTTTAATAATCTTAGCTGATCATGTTTTTGTATGATATGATTCACCGTCTTTTCGATGAATGCTAAATTCTCCTGTTTTTTCAGGTTTCGATAATGGACTGCTACACTGAATTTCTTTTCTTCAATCAATACACCTTCCATATCCTGTAGGGTTTGTTTTAATTGTTCGATAATCTCGCTAACGAGAGGGATGGTCTTTTTGGCAACCGGATGAATCATGGTAAAGCCGCCGGGGCCTTTAATATCAAAACCATGGCTGCCGGCATAAAAAATAGCTTTGATGCCCACCAGATTTTGCACATCTTCTCTCATTCTTCCGCTGACCACAGCCACGGTATGGATTTTGGATAATTCGGTAACGGTTTGTTTCATCTCTTGGCTAATGACTGCCAATTCCGGACTTGCCACGATAGGAGTCAGGGTACCGTCATAATCCAGAAAGAAAACCAGTTTTTTGTCGGTGTCAATGACCGATTTACCGGAACGCTGATAGGTGGGGTTGATCAGAATTTTTTTGTCTTTGAGGTGTTCTTTCGGGAATATTTCCGATGCGCCTTTCAGGTGATCATAGTTCTCGAAGAAAGGTTTTGGTTTTCTCATAAACCAGTCATTGATGATTTGAATATCAATCTCTGCCAAATCAGTAACCACCAAATCAGCGCCGGCTCTGGCCAATTCCTGTTCATTGTTTTCCCGGGCAACTCCCAAGACCAGACCAAATCCGCCGTTTCTGGCAGCTTCGACGCCTGAGGAGGCATCTTCCACCACTACGGAATCCTCAGGCAGTGTTCCCAGGTTTTTGGCTGCGGTTACAAAAATATCTCCTTCCGGTTTTCCTTTCAGTCCAAGTTCGGCAGAGACAATACCATCAACCCTGGCTTGAAAAAGATCTTCCAATCCGACTGGTTTTAGAATCGCCTGACAATTTTTAGAAGAGGAGGCCACTCCTACTTTAATGCCATTTTCTTTTAATTTTTTGACCAGTCCAATACTGGAATCAAAAACCTCTGCACCCTCTTCTTTTAATAATTGGTGAAAGAGTTGATTTTTTTTATTTCCGATTCCGGTAATCGTTTCCTTGTCTGGCGGATCAGAAGGGTTTCCAAAGGGCAGGGTAATGCTGCGGGATTCTAAAAATGTTTTGACACCCTGGTAGCGGGGTTTGCCGTCTACGAATGTTAAGTAGTCATTCTGATAGGTAAATTCATGGAAAGGTTCTCCGTCTCTTTTTTCCCGTAGTTTCAGGTATTGGTCAAAGGTTTCTTTCCAGGCATGGGCGTGAAGGGTAGCCGTTTTGGTTATAACACCATCAAGATCAAAAATGACGGATTGAAAGGAATAATGTTCCATTTTCTTCTCCGTTTCTGTGTTCTGGTTTAAGGTGGTTTGTTGTGGATAAGTTCTATTTTAATGCTATTTTTTATGATTTTATTAATTTACGTCAGCCTTAAACTTAAACACATTGATTTGTAGTAATAGGTTATATACAGAAAATAATTATTGATGTTATATATAAGAAATATAGCAAAATCGTAAGAATATGTCAATTAAGACCTTATTTGGCAATAATTTCAGCTATTTTTTTTCTTCAGAAGAAATAGAATTAAATATCTTATTACTCAGCAGGGGTTTTATAAAAAAGACTTTCGAATACACTAGGGGGTGCCAGACATTCCCAGCCCTTTGGCATTTTGCTGAGGGGCTTATTTCTTTTTTGGAGATTATTTTTAAGAAAAAGAAGGATTTTTAATCTAAAGGATTGAATATAATTTAAAAGTCTCAAGTGTTGATTACTTTTACCTGTGGTATTTGAGATTGGTCGTTTATCCTCTTTGCCATAAGGTTAATTTCAATTTATTACAAAAAAGGAGATATGATAGATGGAAAAATATCCGGTATCTTTAAATATCGATTACGCAGAGAAATCGAATAGGATAACAGTATTATTCAGGTTAGTTCTTGCAATTCCCATTTTAATAATCCTGGCTTTATTAACATCTACAAGTTATAAAGTCGGACATGTTTATTCCGCTGGCATTATATTTTTACCTACTCTATTAATGATTGTCTTTAAAAGAAAATATCCTAAATGGTGGTTTGATTGGAATTTAGCCCTAATAAAATTTTCTCTCCGCGTTACATCATATTTATTGCTCTTGTGTGACGAGTATCCCTCAACGGATGAAGAACAAGCAGTGCATCTACAAATTCATTATCCTGATGTTGAAAAAGAACTTAATCAATGGTTACCCCTTGTAAAATGGCTATTAGCCATCCCGCATTTCATAGTGCTCTGTTTCTTGATAGCAGGTGTAATAGTCTGTACTTTAATAGCTTGGTTTATAATTTTATTCTTCGGGAGTTATCCAAAAAGTATGTTTGATTTTGTAGTAGG